>JASGFW010000033.1:0-34070 GCA_047605305.1 Gordonia sp. (in: high G+C Gram-positive bacteria) | reverse complement strand
CCCGAATCGCCTCCTGTGCCCGAATCGATAGCCGCCCGTACGTCGAGATCAGGATCGGGCTCCGCCGCCTGCTGCTCACGCCGGTCGCGTCGGGTCAGCAGCACTCGTCCAAACTCGATCACCAGCGGAGCGGCGAGATAAGTGTAGGCAAGCACAAAACCCACCATCATGAAGAAATTCCACAGGCCATAGACCGTGAGATCCCGGATAATCACCACCCAGAACGCTGCGAGCGATCCCCCCAACGCCAGTAACCCAAGCACACTGATTGACCGGGCAAGCGAATTGGTCTTACCGACGACGCTGGTCGGTACCCAGCCGACCTCGCGACCGATCAGCTTGTGCCAGATGGCAACCGTGTGCGCGAAGCTGTACGCCATCTGAATGCGCAACACCTCGAATCGCCACCGCGAGCGCGACACCAGCGGGAACAGAACCACATACACCCACAGTCCGAGAAGAAAGGGCACGAGTTGAGCGGGGCGAACGTCGTCTGGAAAGAATGCGGCCATCACGATTCCGGGCACGAAAACCATGAACACGTTCATCGCGGTCGTGAGGTAGTAGAACACGCCCGCCCACGATGCCAGTCGCTGGCGTATCGTCGCGCGGTGCCCGATACCCGCGAGGTGCCGATTGGGCAGTCGCGACAACGATCCCATACACCACCGGTATTGCTGATTCAGAAAGGCGGCCAGATCAACCGGACACAGACCACGCGACAACACCACCGGCACATAATCGACACGGTATCCCGCATGCTGCACATGCTTACCGGTATGCAGGTCTTCGCTGTGCTCGATCTCGGCGAATCCGCCCACCCGATCGAGAGCCGAACGCCGGTAGACCGCCGAGGTGCCCACGCAATTAGCGGCACCTACCTTGTCACGCGACGGCAGAACCCAGCGATAGAAGTATTCCTGGGTCGCCCCCGCGGTCCGCTGAATCCAGTTCATTGACTCGGTGGTGGCAAATGTCTGCGGGCTCTGCACGATGGCGACCTGATCGTCGTCGAGGTAGGGCACCAAATGCGCAAGGAAATCATGACGTACGGTGAAGTCGGCGTCGAAGATAGCGATCAGGTCTCCCGAGCTCATCGAGTACGCGTGGCGCAGATTTCCCGCCTTGCGCAGGTGGCCGCGGTCGGGGCGGACAACATACTCGAATCCGTACTCCGCCGCGAGAAGTGCGACACCATCGCGAGCGGAATCGTCAAGTACGTAACGGCGGAGCTGGCCCGGCCACTGCAGCGCAGCCACATGCTCGTAGGTATTGCGCAGAATGGCAAGACTCTCCCCACTCGTCGGCAGAAATACGTCAATACTTGGATAACGTCCCTCCGCCGGCGACCAAGCACAGACAAGTTTCTGATGCGAGGACCAGTCGATGCGGCGCCGACTGAGGCCGGTTGCCACGGAAAGTGTGGTACTCACCACATTAAAGGCGAGCACGATCAGGGCCGGCCATAGCGCGGGGTGAGCGGTGGAAAAGATGAATAGGGATACACCCGCAAATAGAAATGCGGTAACCAAAAAGAGTTGAATCCACCGCATCTGCGGACCGAGGTATCCGTATACCTCACCATCCGCCGGAGCCGACACGCTAATCGGATTCAATTCGGGCGCAGGCGGTTCCGAATTCCGACGACGTTGCGGCCGCCCATCTGCGCCAGCACCGGCTCCGGCCCCACCGGAAGCCGCAATCACCTTCTCTCCCGATTCCTTGATGTCCAAACCCACGCGACCAGAATCACCGACCTAACCGCAATACGCAACCAGCCTGCTAACCCGCGGTACCGTAACCGCTAGATTCTCCCTGTGAGATCGGGGTCGGGACTGCCGTCGATGATGGCGCGTACGCTCACCGTTGCGGTGTGCACACTTCTTACGGTTGCCGGATGCGGCAATACCGGGGCCAGCTCCACCCCGCCCCCGGTCGTCGGTTATCAGACGACACCGCCGCGGATCTCGGCGGCGGCGCTGCATAGTCGCGGGCAGGTGGTTGCCACGACGGGCCCGCTAGCCCTATGGGTTAGCGCGCTGCCAGCGGGCACCAGAGCAACCCGGATCACGTATCGGTCGACGTCAGGAATCGACGGCTCACCGCACCTGGTGACCGGGGCCGTATTCGTGCCACCGGGCGGATGGCCCGCAGGCGGGTGGCCGCTAATCGTCTATGCGCATGGAACAACCGGAATCACCCGGGATTGCGCGCCATCGGATCGTCCCGATATGTTCGGCGATCTCTTTGCCGTCGCGGCAAATCTGGCCGCCGGGTACGCGGTGGTGACCACCGATTACCAGGGAATCGGTGTACGCGCGGACGAACCGGCGCCCCACCCATATCTCGAACCACGCACCGCCGCATACAACCTCATCGATGCGGCACGGGCGGCACGATCGATAGAACCGACCATCGGTCCGCGCTGGGTGGTTGCCGGGTCGTCACAAGGCGGCGCCGCGGCATGGGCGACCGCGGAGCAATTTGCCTCTTACGGCAGCGGCACACCCAACGCCGGGCAACTTGCCGGCGCCGTAGCCATGTCCCCGGTGCTCGATCTGAGTTTCCTGCCCGAACTGGCCCAGCGCGGAACACTGACCAACGCCCAACGATATCTGTATCCAATCGTCGTCGCGGGTGTCGCACATACAGATTCACAACTGGACACGTCCGCACTACTACACGGAGTCGCCGCGAACCGACTGGCGACTCTCATCTCCTGCTCCACCGGGAAGACAGCACTGGCCGCACAGGTCCAGAGCCGGGATCCGGCAACATTCACGCCGACGAATAGTCACACACAGGCGGAGATCACGTCGATGCTTACCCGTTTCTCTCTGCCCCGCACGGCGACCGACATCCCGATCCTCGCGATATACGGCAGCCTCGACGACATCACACCCGTCGGTGATATGGAAAAAGCATTGGGGCGTGGCTGCTCACTGGGCGATCACCTGGTGCGCCTACGTCGCGAAGGACAAGGCCATTCTCTGGACCCCGGTCCGTTTCTTGGCCAATGGGTACGCGACCGTGTGAATGACGCCCCAGAGGAGAGCGATTGTTGACCCATTCGGTTAGAGTGACGGGCGGCGAGTGTACGCGTGTCTACCCGAATGCGACTCGCCGATGCATGTAGAACATTTCACAATAGGTGTAGCAATAAAAGGGAGCGCTGCCGGGGCATGGGCAATGTGGTCAAGCGGATATGGTCGTCGGCTCCGATTTGGGCGTGGGTGGTGATGGGCGTCTGCGTGATTGTCTTGGTTGCCGGGTTAGTGTTTTCCGGTCACCGCAGCAGCGGTGCCGCTCCCGATACGGCCACCGCCGGTGCAGCCGAAACGAGTGCGGCCGCCCCACCGACCCCGGCGACCGTTGCCTTCATCGACGGCGCGAAAGCCAACCCGACAACACCTAAGACAATTGTGCTGCTGGGAGATTCCACCGGGAGCGATCCACAGGGCTGGGCACCGGCACTGGGCAAGGCGATCAGTGCGTCCCTCGGACGTCCGGTCGCCACCAAATTCTGGAATTCCGCGTCGAATCAGTATGGTCCGATCGTCGGGCTGGGCGACGGTAAAAACGGCGCGATCGGATTCTGGAATGGCAGTGCCAATGGAAAAGATGCCGCATACGCGCAGAAAAACCTTGGATTGCTCATCGGTCCCGACGTAACACCCGATTTGATCCTTCTCAACTTCGGTCACACCGAAGATCCCGTGAAACCGCTGGCACCACAGATCCAGCCGTTGATCGACGATCTACGCAAGAAGTATCCCAAGGCACAGATCGCGGTTATCAAGCAGAATCCCGCGCAGCACGCGCCCATCGAGGCCTCCGGGCAACTGACGGGGTACGCATCCGCGATGGATGCCGAGAGCATCCAGGTGATCGACGTGTACTCGGCGTTCCCGTCCGATGAAGACGCTCTCGCCAAGGTTCTGGCAAATCCCATCGACCCCAATGCCGCGGGGCAGAAACTGTGGACCAAGACCGTACTCACAGCATTCGGGCTGCCGACGCAACAGTGATCGGGGCACGTGGCACGATCTGATACGTGGCAACCCCAACTCAGTGGATCGCCGGCGCGCGACCACGCACCCTCCCCAATGCCGTCGCCCCAGTACTCGCCGGGGTCGGGGCGGGGATGCACGCCGGTCATGTCGACTGGTGGAAGGCGGTGCTCGCGCTCGCGGTAGCGATCTCATTCGTCATCGGCGTGAACTTCGCCAATGATTACTCCGACGGGATCCGCGGCACCGACGATGACCGGGTTGGTCCGATGCGCCTGGTGGGATCGGGAGCGGCCGCTCCGACCGCAGTCAAACGTGCAGCGTTCGCGTGTTTCGGCGTCGGCGCAGCCTGCGGCCTGGTACTCGCCGTCACCACCGCGTGGTGGCTGGTGGCCTTAGGTGCGGTGTGTATCGTCGGCGCCTGGTTCTACACAGGTGGTGCCCGCCCCTACGGCTACCTCGGATTCGGCGAGGTAGCCGTATTCATTTTCTTCGGTCTCGTCGCCGTGCTCGGCACGCAATACGTAACCGCCGGATCGATCGATTGGGTCGGCAACGTATGTGCGGTGGCCATCGGCTGCTTCTCGACCGCGGTGCTCGTCGTAAACAACCTGCGCGATATCCCCACCGATACCGAGTCAGGTAAACGCACATTGGCAGTGCGGATCGGGGATCGGGGCACCCGCGTACTATTCGGCGCGCTCGTGGCGACACCGCTGGTGCTCACCCTGAGCCTGATCGCGGCAACCCCGTGGACGTTACTCAGCCTTGCCGTACTGGGGTTGGTGTGGGTCGCATATCGGCCCGTGCGGGCGGGCGCGGTGGGGCCGGGCTTGATTCCCGCGCTCGGCGCGACCGGGATCGCGATGCTGGCATGGTCGGTACTGATCACCACCGGACTCGTGTTGGGTTGAGCGGGGCGTCTAGCCGCGGGGGCCCCGAGGCAGGCCGCTACTGCAGCAACACCTGAGCGTCGTCGGAACAATTATTGTCGCGACGACTCTCTCCAACCGCTCCCATAGCAACTCGGCGATCAGAGTGCGCCCACCTCAAAAGTTCCGATCGCCAACGTGACCAATCGCCAACGTGACAAGCACACAGAACCGGCATGAACACCGAGCACGGCACACCCGCCAATAACGCTTACCGACTCTGCCGATCACCAGACTCTTCGAGTATCCCCGCTCTTTCGGAATCCACCTGATGCGCCAATATCTCCACGTGACTTGCGATCACGAGGTCTTCCCACGCCATGCCGGTCGTCTTGAAAATCACTGGCCGGTCTGCGGTGAGGATATGGTCACCGCAGACCACCGACCTCATCTCAATCAGATTCTCCTTCACCAGAATTCCCGCATCGATGGCGAGGATCACATCGCCGGCCTCCCGCAGTGCGGTGGAAATGTCTTCGACGATAACCTGACCTCTGCCCAGCAGTGCGCCGTCGAGTTCGCGTCGATCCGGCTCATGCGACCCCACTGCGATAACAACACATTCGTTTTTGAGCACAGATGACTCAAACAGCGGCACAGCAGAGGGCGTCGCACACACAACCAGATCGGCTTCGGCCAAAGCTTCATTCATGTACACACTGCCGATCTGTACTGTGGTTGAGGGTAATTCGCATGTCCCCGTGGCACTTCGCGCCGCCTGCTGCCGCGACACATAGGTGACCGAATCGAGTGGCCGGACGCCTACCAACGACTCAGCCACCGTGCGCACATGAGCACGCGCCTGAGTTCCGGTGCCGAACACCACCACCTTCAATGGCGTTGTCGCTCTGGTCAACACCGGTAATACACCGGAGATCGACACAGCGGGTGTCCGGACCGTGGTCAACGCGATGCCGTCGATGAAAAGAATCGGCTCAAGAGTCGCGCCGTCGAAGAGGATGAAGGTTCCCTGGATGCGAGGCAGGCGGGTGCCGTCGTTACCGGGGGCGCTGGAAATAATCTTGATCCCGACCCGTTCGGCGACCTCGCCGGGCATCAGCAGCAATTGCCCCTTGCACACATCGATGATGATGCGGTCCGGGTCGCGCGTGGGATCGATGCCATCGCGCAGCGCGGCAGAGATCACCTGCACGGCGGCAGCCGGAGACAGTAAACGCTCCAGATCTGCCGCGTCGATCTGTGGAATATCGTTCCGGGACAATATGCTAAACCCTCTGTTCTTTTCCTGACCGGTACTGGGCGATACCTGCAGAGATACGCGTGGCGTCAGCAGCCTTGATATTCGGCATCAAGAACTGCATACCCACGGTTCCTGGGCGTCAGCCCACCGCGGAACCAATCCGCCAGTACCCCGAGAAGTAGATACTGGACTTACTCAAGCCCACCCGTTCCACGAGATGACGACGGATCGCCGCAGCCGTGGCGCTCTCACACGCCACCCAGGCGTATTCGTAGGTTCGTTGTGCTGCAACCGATTCCACGGCGGCCGCGAGAAGTTCGCCGGAAGCGCTCGCCTTGACATCACGGATTAGCCATCGGATATGGACATCGGCCGCCGTCGACAACTGCTGCTTATCCCCCGCCGTCGCGACCTCCACCAGGACGTCGGCGTAGGTGCCCGCCGGTAGTTGCTCGACGATGGCCCCGATCGCCGGCAGCGCTGTCTCGTCGCCGGCAATGAGCTGTGTTACCGACGGACTCGGCGGCGCATAGGCCGATACCGGCCCGAAAATCGCCACCTCCCAACCCTCGGCACAGACCTGCGCCCACCGCGATGCGGGACCGGTCGTGTCCCCATGCAACGCGAAGTCGATATCGACCTCGCCAACCTCGGGTCGATGCGAGCGAATGGTGTAGGTGCGCATCACCGGACGCTGATCCTCCGGCATAGCCAAAATATCCCGGGGCGTCATCCCTGGATTGAGGGCCGGCGCCGAACGCCCATCCGTGGACAGGATCAATTTGACCCGTTGATCCGGTCCGGCCGCGACGAAATGCCGCAGATCGTCTCCGGTAAAGGAAATTCGCACCATATTCTCCGACAACTGGCGCCGACCACTCACCCGCACCCGAAACAACCGTGCGGTACTCATCTGCTGCTGCGGATTGCGGATCTCGCTACCGTCCATGAACTTTCGGCTCCCTCACCCTGATACGTCGGTAATGATCAAGCGCGCTCGGCTACGTGCTCGGCGCAGGCCCTGTTCGATGCGCCGTCCACGCCTCCCACAGTTGCGCATATCTCCCCGCCCCCGCGAGTAATTCGTCGTGAGTACCCGTTTCAACGATCCGCCCCGCATCAAGCACCACAATCCGATCAGCCAGTCGAGCCTGGGTCAACCGATGCGCGACGATGAACGCCGTCCTACCGGCGATGGCCCCCACCGCCGCCGCTTCCAATACCCTGGCTCCGGCGCTGCCGGCATCGGCGGTCGCCTCATCCAAAATCGCGATCGGCGGATCGGCGACGATGAGACGGGCCAGTGCCAACTGCTGCGATTGGGTCGCAGTAAGTGCATACCCACCACGGCCCAGCACGGTGTCGAGCCCGTCGGGAAGAGTCGCCAACCATCCCGACGCACCTACGGCGGCGAGTGCCGCACGCGCCTGCTCCGCCGACACCGCCCCACCGGTCAGCCGCAGATTACCCAGCAGCGTGTCAGCGAAGACATGAACCTCCTGGCTGACGAGAACACACTGCGGCCGAAGCCGATCACCGTCGCGGGCCGCAGCGTCGACCCCGCCGATGCGCACAACGCCCTCGTCGGGCACCAAAACCCCCGCGGCGATCTTCACCAGCGTGGTTTTCCCGGCGCCGGAGGTGCCCACCACGGCGACGTGCTCGCCCGCGCGCACATGCAGATCAATCCCGGCGAGCACCGGACGCTGCGCCGCCGGGTAAGAAAACGAGACACCGCGCATCTCCACTTCACCACGCGGAAGACCGTCCGGGGCACCGCTGTTTGGGGCACCGCCGTTCGCGGAATCACCGCCGTCCGATAAGACGCTGCCGGAGCCGACCGGCATTTCGACCACCCCGACGAGTCGGGCGAACGCGGCTGTCGCCGACTGCGCGGTGTCGAAAGTCCCCAGCACCACATTGAACTGGTCGAAGAGCCGGTGGAAGTAGAGGGCCGCGGCCGACGCCGCTCCGATCGTCACGACCTCGTCACGGACCAGGAAGAAGCCGACCACCAGAATCAACGCCAGCCCGATGAACTCTCCGTAGTTGAGTTTCCCGAAGAAACGCCGCTGCACCGCCGCCATCCGAATCGATGCCCGCCTCGCTGCGTCGGAAGCGGCGGCCACTGCGGCGAGTTGTACACGTTCGAGCCGGAACGCGCGGACCGTATCGGCACCGTTAATCGTTTCCAGCAGTTGCTGCGCACGCTCACCTTCGGCGATTCGCTCAGCCCGGATTACCGGAACCGCATGACGCAGATACCAGCGAGTCGCCACTATCTGGAACGGAACGGCCGCGAGCCCGGCCAGCGCGAACCGCCAATCCAGGAGGAGGAGAGTCACCGCGGTCAATACGATGGTCAGCGCGGCATCCAACAGAGACGGCAGCACACCGGTGACCGCCTCATTGACCGTCTCGACATCCCCCGACACACGCGACATCACATCGCCGCTGCCGGCTCGCTCGATCCGCTCCTCCGGTACCCGCAGGACCTGCCGGAAGACTGCCTCACGCACGCGGGCGATAACCGTCTGCCCCACCTGGGCGACCAGGCCACTACCGATCGCCTGGCCGATCGACTGCCCCACCGCGACGACGACCAGCGCGATGACATACGGCGCCAGCCCGCTGCCATGACCGGACACAACCGCGTCGACAATGCGTCCGAGAATCCATGGACCGCACAAACCGATACCGGCGCCGACGGCGAGCACCAGCATCGTCACCACAGCGCGGCGGCGTTCAGGTAACAGGGTGGCCCAGGCGGCACGACGGGTGTTCTTCCCGGTCGCGGTGGGCAACAGGGCGGTGGGCACCAGGGCGTTGGGTGACGCGGGGCTCACGAGGCAACCAGCTCACGGTAGGCGAGATCACCGGCGAGTAGGTCGGCGTGTCGTCCGCTCGCACATACCCGTTCGCCGCGGATGACGACGACACGATCGGCCACGGCAAGCAGGGCCGGGCTGGTAGTGAGCACGATCGTCGTCTGTCCCGACCGCAATCTGCGCAGACCGTCAGCCACGGCCGCCTCGGTCACCGTATCCACCGCGGTGGTCGGATCATGCAACACCAACACCGGTGCGTCGGCAGCCAGCGCACGCGCCAGCGCCACCCGCTGACGCTGCCCGCCAGACAACGACAACGCGCGCTCGGTGATCTGCGCGTCGAGGCCGCCCGGCACCATCGTGGCCACTCCCGTACACCCGACTGCTGCCTCGGTGACGCTCCGATCACGGGTCACCGCCGCAACGTTGTCGCCAATGGTGCCCCGGAACAGCATGGCGTTATGGGCGGCAACAAGAATGTGCGACCGCACCACATCGGCGCGCAGATCGACCAGCGACGCGCCGTCCAGCTCGATCCGTCCGGACTCCGGATCGGCGAACCTTCCCAGACAACGCATCAGGCTCTGCGCCCCGATCGGCTCGTCGACGGCCACCGCGACGAGTTCCCCCGGCGCCACATCGAGATCGATATCGACCAGTCCGGGCGCGCACAACCTCTTCAGCTCTACCCGCGGAGACCGAGTACCGACGGTGGCCTCAAGGCCGTGCCGGGGTGCATCGTCATAGCTGGGCGTATCGCGTACTGACTCATCGAGTATCGCGGCGATCCGGGTGGCCGACGCGCGGGCGCGGGCGAATTGTGAACCCACCATGGTGATCCTGGTGAATGGACCGATGAGGAATTGCGTCAAGGTGAATGCGGTCACGAAACCGCCTACACTAAGCCGATTTTCGCTCACTAAATGACCGCCGAGCCATGCGACCAGCGCCAGGAAGGCACCGGTGAGCCCGGTGATCATGCCACCGCGAATCGCGATCAGCCGGGATGCGACGATGGCCGCATCCCGGCTGCCGGTGCTGGCGCAAGCGTATTTCGCCCACGCCCGCGATTCCGCGCGCATACCCTTGAGCACGCGCAGACCGCTGAGCAGATCCTCTGCAACGCCAGCGGCATGGGCGGCGGCCGCCTGTTCGGCGCCGCTACGTTCGACGAGCGGACGCGAGAGTGTACGGGTCAACGCCACCACCGGGATGAGGCCGACGACCACGACAATGCCTAACACTAACGACGCCCGAAGCAGGATCACCGCCGCGACCACCATCGCCGCGAGGGCGCCGACCGAAGTCCACACCGCGGCGTTGACCATCCCGACACGCGCCGCATCCGAGGTTGCCGTGGAGAGCAACACACCGCCGCGCGCCCCGGCACCGGCATATCCGGCGGTATCGAGTACCCGCGCGGCAATGTGCATGCGTAACCGGTGTGCCGCACCCTGCGTGGCGTGACGAATCAGTCTGCCCGCCAATCGCATTGATACAGTCAGCACCAGAAACACACATGCGAGTAGCGCGATGGTCCAGCAGAGTCCACGTGCGTCGGCCGGCGCGATCGCCCGATCGATGACCACGCCTATCGTTAACGGCACCGCAGCCTCGCAGCCCTGATGGATCGCAATGAATACCGATGCCGGTATCAGGTAGCGCCGTTGGCCCGATATCGCTTGCCAGACCACGGCGCGTCCCCGATCACTCACAACCGGCTCCGGCTCGTCTCCCGGATCACTGATCGGTCAAGAGCCACTCTCACGCAGTGGCCTTGCCCTGTGCCGCCGCACTCAGGAGGGGTAGGTAGCGGTCGAGCATCCACGGCAGGCTCAACACGGTGACCGCGCTGGTCGCGTACACCAATTCCGGATCCTCCAGCGCGACATAGCCGTGCCCGGCGACTGCGGGCATCAGCTGAAACAACTTGTTGCCCTCCAACGAAGTACGCACGGCAGGCGTAAGGAACCACGACACCAAGACGTCGGATTTCACATCGGCGAGCTTCTCAAGACTGGTCGGCTGGGCAAACGATTTCGCGGTGGTCGGAACATCGGGCGAAATGGTGAAACCCAACTGCTTGAGCAGCTGCACCCGAGAATCGCCGACCAGATACAGATTGAAGGAATCAGGCTTGGTTCCCGAACCGAATACGATGCTCTTACCGCCGAATTCGGGGTGCTTACTCTTCGCGTCAGCGATGAGCGCATTGGTCGAACTCACCAGATCGTCGGCCTTGGCCGATTCTCCCAGCGCCTTACCGACCGTGGTGATTTGGTCCTGCCATGAGGTCTGCCACGCCTTGCCCGGGTACCCGACAGTCGGCGCAATCTCGTTGAGGCGCTGGAATTGCTCTGCGGTAACACCGGAGTTGACGGCGAGGATCACATCGGGATGTAACGACGCGATCTGCTCGAACGGCACTGTGTCGCTGCTGTATTTGATCAGCGTCGGGGTAGCGCCGTTGAGTTTGGTCTTATCCCAGGGCAGGATCGCGGAATTATCGTCGACATCACTGGACATATCCTGGATACCAACGGGCACCACACCCAGCGCGAGTGCGGCGTCGGTGCTGCCCCAGCCGATCGCCACAACACGACTCGGCTTGGATTTGATCGTGGCGCTACCGACAGCCGAATCGATAGTCACGGGGAATCCGCCCGCACTACTCGACGACGATGCCGATGACTGCGCGGCATTGTCATCAGATGAGCAGCCGGTGACAAGACCGGCTGTAAGTGCGATCGCGGTAGCCGCCATGGCAACCCGAGCGGCAAGATTCTTCTTCAAGACAACCTCATTCCTTCTGTAGTGCGGCAACACACGCACCACCATGGTCCGATCGCCGCACCGCACTGGCCCGTCTACCGTAAACGTCCCACTCGACTCCGACAACTATCTACAACGTCGCCTTGCGGACAGTGATTCGGCGACTACCCAACCGGCAACGCCACATCTGCGGGCGGGCTCACGACGAGGCCGGCACGACCCATTCGCCGGTGCGATAGAACTCATCGAGTACCGCGGTGGGTACGGATAAATCGAGCCCCTGTGCGGCAACCCACTCGTCATCAAAATACGTTGTGGTGTAACGATCCCCCGAATCACACAGCAGCGTGACGACACTGCCGGCCCGGCGCTGCGCGACCATCTCGGCAATGATCTGCGCCGCACCCCACATATTGGTACCCGTCGAACCGCCAACCCGGCGGCCCAGGCGCTCGCTCAGGCCGCGCGCGGCGGCGATCGATGCGGCATCGGGTACACCGATCATGCGGTCAATCACCTGCGAGACGAAGGACGGCTCCACCCGTGGCCGACCGATGCCCTCAATACGCGAACCCGTCACGCCGCTCAATGCCGCATCACCGGTGGCATAGGCGTCAAAGAACACCGAATTTTCCGGGTCGACGACGGCGAGCCAGGTCTGATGGCGGCGGTAGCGCAGATACCGGCCCAGCGTCGCCGAGGTCCCGCCGGTACCCGCTCCCACCACGATCCACGTCGGGATCGGGTGATCTTCGTCGGCCATCTGCGCGAAGATCGACTCGGCGATGTTGTTGTTGCCACGCCAATCAGTGGCTCGCTCTGCCATCGTAAACTGGTCGATGAAGTGTCCGCTGAGTTCTGTCGCGAGCCGCGCCGCCTCGTCGTAGATCTGTGCCGCATGCGAGACGAAGTGGCACCGGCCGCCCTCGCGTTCGATCAGAGCCGTCTTCGCCGGTGATGTGCCCGACGTCACCACGGCAATGAACGGCACCCCGATCAACCGGGCGAAATACGCCTCACTGACCGCCGTCGATCCCGACGACGCCTCGATGACCGTGGTGGTCTCGGTGATCCAGCCGTTGCAGATGGCATAAAGGAATAGCGAGCGGGCAAGCCGATGTTTGAGCGACCCGGTGGGATGTGTGCTCTCATCCTTGAGGTAGAGATCCACCCCGACCTCGATGCCGTCGGCACCCATCCAGCGCGACCACCCGGGCAATTCGCACCGCAGCAGATGAGTGTCGGCACTGCGTTTCGCGTCCGCCTCGATCAACCGCACCGCATTCTCCGCCCACGCCCGATCGGTCCGGCGATCTATATCACGGGAAATATTGGGCACCGCACTCGAATCAGCCGTCATCACATCAGCGACCGAGCGACGATCCACGCAACCGCGACTCCAAGTCTTCGTGACGAGCTTTGCGGGCGGCGTCGATCACGGCGATCTGCCCGTTGACCCGCAGCCGCAGCTTCTTGAACGCCAGCATGCCGACGGGCATCGCGATCAGCACACCGAAGATCGCCGCCACCAAGACCGGCACCGTCACACCGGCGAGCGCACCCCCGCCCATGATCAGCGCAGCAACCACCACCACCAGACCCAGCCGCGCCGCGGTGTAGAGGATGAGCGACAGCATCAGGTCACCCATCCCGACACGGGTCTGACCTGGGGTGTCGCCGTTATCCGGTTCTTGCTTACCCGATTGTGCGGGGCGATGCTCTGTCGTCACAGCCCCCAGCCTACTGGGACGAGTTTCGGTGTTCGCAGGTCACAACCATCTTTTGACTCTCTTTACCTGTCACTGACCGTTCGAGTACCTGGGCGATTTGCGTGTATTTATTGTTAGCGCGGCGAAGCGCCGCACGGATTTCCAGACAGGAGAACCCATGACCACCGTGGATGCGACACTCGAGGCAGACGCCATCATCACCCCCGTACTGGCCAGCCAGCACACGCTGACCCCCGGCCAGGTCGCCGCGATGTTCAACGTGAACCCGAAGACCGTCGCCCGGTGGGCCACCTCCGGCATCCTCGGTTCGATCCGCACACCGGGCGGGCACCGGCGGTTCCGCGAGGAGGATGTCGTCGCGCTACTCAATCGACGCATCCCTTAAACGTCACGCGTACCGTTTGTCCGACCTACGCCACCCCACAGCTCCCATCGCGTAGGGTGGATTTCGGGAGGCTGCGATGACATTTCTTCTCGCCGTCGTGGGATTGATCGCGATCGGCTTTCTGCTGTGGCATGCGTTCGGGGCACCGCTCACCGGACGCCATGAACACGATGCCGATAGACGCGCAAGTGTGCGCGGCCCACTCGGGCCCGATGACGATCCGGAGTTTCTCTCGAATCTCAATCGGCGCCCGCGAGGCAGAAATGACGAGTTGTAGCCCGAGACGCGCTTAGAGCCCGGCGTAGGAGTGCAGACCCGAGACCACCAGGTTGATGATGAACAGGTTGAAGAGCAGCGCGACGAAACCTGCGACATTAATCCAGGCCGCTGCGGTGCTCCGCCAGCCTGCGGTTGCCCGGGCGTGCAGGTACGCCGCATAGATCACCCATGCGATGAACGAAACGGTCTCCTTGGGGTCCCAGCCCCAGAACCGTCCCCATGCAGCCTCCGCCCAGATGGCACCGAAGATGATGCCGAGCCCGAATAACGGGAACCCGAAGACGACACTTTTGTAAGCGAGCCGGTCCAGGGTGTCGGTCGGCGGAATATGGGCGACCAGGCGCCGCAACGAGCCGACCACGCCACCGCCGGTCTCTGACACCGCAGCGCTGGCCGCGCCCCAACGCACCTTGATGAGGTAGAGCACGCTGGCCACCCCCGACACCAGCAGCACGCCTGAGCTGATCGAGATGACCGACACGTGAATGGCCAGCCAGTAGGATTTCAGAGCGGGCACCACCGGCGCAGCCTGGGTATAGAGCCAGCGGCCGGCGATGAACATCAGCAAGGTGACCGGCAGCAACACGAAGGACAGCAGCGGACGGTTGGCCGGTTTGCGCAGCACCACCAGACCCGCCACCGCGCAGGCGGCGCAGGTCAACGAGATGAACTCGTACATATTGCCCCACGGCGCACGATCGGTGGCCAGCCCGCGCGCGACGATCGAGGCGATATGTGCCGCGATGCCGACGAATACCACCGGATACGCCATCGCGCCCAGCTTCTCGGAGAAGGTCCGCGCCACGGGCTCCGCGATTCGTCCCGGCGCACGCGTCGCATCCGTCACCCCGCTGTTCGGGCCACCGGCGCCCACCGTAACCAGCGCCGACGTGGTGACGAGCTTGCGGCTACGGGCCCCAGCCAGCGCCGCGAGGAACAGAATCATCGCGATGACGTACACCGTGATGGCCGTGCTGAACAACAGGTCGGAGTAGCGGGCCATCGTCTCGTCGATATGCGCAGATCCTGTGTTCATCGTCGTCCTACCTGCCTCACGTATTCGCCTCAAGAGCCCCGTTACAGTCGCCGTAGCCGACGTAACGCCGCAACCGGGTGACCGTTGTCGTCGGAACCGGGTTCACGCAGCAACGCCGCGGCCTGCTCGTTGAAACCCTCTCCCCAGCCGGCCTGATCCGTGCGGGCCAGTCCGGCGATCTCTACTACAGTACGTCGTCCGCCCGACGCGGTGTTGCCCGCTACATTCACACCGGCCGGGACCAGTCGCGCCCAGATGCGGCGGCGGCGCACCAACAGCGAGACCACGAGCCCCGCGAGCATCGCGATCGCCGACACCAGCACCCATTTCTGGCTCGGATCGTGCGATACCTGCACCGACACCCATCGCTTATATCCGTCGAAGCTGACCTTGGTGCCGTCGCGCAATGTCAACGCCTGACCGACAGAGAGATTGGCCTGCGCCTGCCGGACGAGCCTGCCCTGATGGATCAGGTTCGTGTCAAGCGAGTAGGCATTCTGCGCTCGGCCCGTATCGAGACCGGTATCGCCCTTGTACACACGGATCGCCACCGCCGGATTGTCGGGCACGGGAGCCGCCGAGGAGAGCAGCGTTCCGTCGAAGACTGGGGTGGGTGCGAAAAGCCCCTCGATGGCGATCTGGTTCTTACGCCGGGTGTCCTCGTCGGGGAACATCCCCGCCGGCGTATCGAAACGCACCGCCCCCGACGAAAGCATGGTGGACAATGTGTCGGGAATGAACAGCGATGTCTGGGTGCGCCGCTGCCCGTTCGGGAAGGTGACGGTGAAGGTCGGCGCGAATCCGTTGCCGAGCACATAGACCCGGTCACCGGCCACCCGCAGCGGATCATTGACACGCACCGACGTGTGCCGCCATTGCGACTGGGCCGCACGCGGATCTGTGGTGTAGCGAACCTTCGCGTTGTACATCGACGGCTGGCCGCTGGGCAGGAAGGTCGCCGAGAAGTCGTCTACGCGGAAGCAAAAGGGAGCCAGGTTAGTGCCGTCGACCAAGGCCCCGGCGCGGAATGAGTCGTATACGGCGGTCGACGTGTTGCACAGCCCCTCACCGTCGGCAACGAGGCTGCGGGTGCCCTCATAGCCCTCGACCTTGCCGATCGCGATCGACACCAGCAACGCCAGAAGCGCAAAATGGAAGACGAGGTTACCGAATTCACGCAGGTACCCCTTCTCGGCCGAGACTTCGACACAGCCATCCGGGTAGGCATCGGTGGGTTCACATACCGTGATCCGCCGCCGCCAGCCGCGCAACCCTCGGCTGATCCGTTCGGCGAGTTCCTGCGGCTCGCCATCTTCAACAACCTTAAGGTGACGCGGCAACCGCGACAGATTACGCGGCGCCGCAACAGGTTTAGCGCGCAAACTCTTGGCATGTTCATACATCCGCGGGGTGAGACAACCCACCAGGGACACGAATAACAGCACGTAGATTGCGGTGAACCAGGCACTGGAGAAGACACTGAACAGCTGTAACTTATCCATCCACTCGCCAATCCAACCGTGATCGGCGATGTAGGCGAGTGTCTTTTGCTCATTGAGCGCACGCTGCGGCAGCAACGCACCCGGGATCGCGGCGAGCGCCAACAGGAACAGCAGCACGAGCGCGGTACGCATCGATGTCAACGAACGCCACGCGTTACGCAGCGGCCACAACACATGGCGGCGCAGCCAATGCGGGCGGCGCGCGGTCAACGGTGGCGGCGGCGCGTCAAGTAGCTGGGTCATCGATGCCACCCCATCAGACCGGTAGTTCTATATCGGTGATGAATGCGTCGCGCACCCACACGATGAAGTGATCCCAGGCACCGGTGACCAGACCGACACCCACCGCCATCAGCATCAGGCCGCCGAATATCTGGATCAGTCGCGCATGGTCACGCAGCCAGCCGAGACTACGTAACGCCCACGCCGAGGAAAAGGCCAGCACCACGAACGGAATGCCAAGGCCGCCACAGTAGGCGACGATAAGCAACACTCCCTTGGCCGCCGTGGCGCCCGCGGTGCCGCTGGCGGTGGCGATCACCGCGGCCAGCGTCGGCCCGAGGCATGGGGTCCAGCCGAGCGCGAAGACGGCGCCGAGTAGCGGAGCTCCGACAATATTGGACACATTGCGCGGAGCAAACCTGAACTCGTGCTGCATCATTGGGATCAGGCCAAGGAACACCAAGCCCATCACGATCGTGATGACGCCGCCAATGCGTTGCAGCAGATTGTGATTGACGATCACCGCACCCGTAATGCCGAGCACCGTCGCGGTTGCGGCGACGAAAACGACGGTGAATCCGAGGACGAAGAGGCCGGCGGCCACCGCAACCCGCGACCGTCCGCGTTTGGCCGGTTCGCCGACGGCGACGGCGGGTGCCTCCGCGCCCACCAGCCCGGCAAGGTAGGAGAGGTATCCCGGCACCAGCGGCACCACACACGGCGATGCGAACGACACCAGCCCGGCAACCACGCATGCGGCAAGCGCCAGCAGTAACGGTCCGCTGGTGACCGCGTCGGCAAAGGTATGCCCCAGGCCGCTCACGGCTGCTTTCCGTCCTGTTCGGCGGCGATAGCCGCCACGGTGGTGCCCAGTTCCGCCGCCGAGACCGTCTTAAGGAAGACCGCGGCGGGCCGGTGCGCCCGATCGAGCACGACGGTGGTCGGCACCACCGAGGTGGGTGTGGTGAGCGCGGCAAGGGTGGCGCCGTCGAAGTCGAAGATCGACGGATAACCGACGCGGCGGTCGGCGACGAAATCCTTGGCCGACTGCCGGTCGTCGCGCAAATTGATGCCGACGAAGGCAACTCCCTTGCCCCGGAAGCGCTGGTAGACCGATTCGAGGTCGTCGGCCTCACCGCGACACGGTCCGCACCACGAACCCCAGACGTTGAGCACCACGACCCGGCCCGCGAAATCACGGTTAAGGTCGATCGGAGCGTCCGTGACCAGATCCGGCCCGGATAAGTCGGCGATCGGTTTGCGGGTGGCGATCGGATAGCTGATCACCGTCTTGCCGCCCGGCGAAACGAACTGAAACGTATCCCCCTGCGCCACAGCATCTTTGCCGGTGCCACAGGCACTCAGCAGCACCGCTAGTGTCGAAAGCACCACGGTGAGCGCGGCGCGGAGGATGGCTCTACACACGTCAGTACCGACTCACGCCCCGGTTGTCAGCGGATCTGATGCCCCGGCGGGCTCGGAATAGATGATGTCAACGAGGGCGTCGTCGTCGTAGACGAGGCTGGTCAACGAGGCCAGCGAACATTGGCGGCGCCGCGGATCGTGCCACAGGCGCTGCCCTTCAAGGAAGCGCCGCAGGGTGTAAACGGGCAGCTGATGGCTGACGCACACGGCTTCATGACCGCGGGCGGCGTCGCGGGCCTTATTCGCCGCGGCGAGCATGCGGTGCGCAAGCTGAATATATGGCTCACCCCACGACGGAGTGAATGGGTCACGCAGCTTGGTCCAGTGGCGAGGTTTGCGCAACGCACCGTCGCCGACGGAAACCTTAAGCCCCTCGAAGACATTCTCGGCCTCGATGAGCTGATCGTTGGTGATCGGCGACAGTTCGTGGGCGGAGGCAATCGGGGCGGCGGTCTCCTGCGCGCGCTGCAACGGCGACGCGAACACGGCGACGATATCGTGGTCGGCGAGCACGCCCGCGACCTTTTCCGCCTGGGCACGGCCGGAAGTGGAGAGCCGGAAGCCGGGCAGGCGGCCGTAGAGGATACCGTCGGGATTGTGCACCTCACCGTGGCGCATCATATGGACGATCGTATGCATTAGGCGGTCTCCCCTACTCGCGCCGATGTGCTCGCCTCGGCAGCCGCCCGGGCCGCGGCGGGTAGTGCATCGGCGATCACCGAGAAAGCATCCTCGTCCAACGCTGCGGAAACAAACCATGCCTCGAACGCGCTGGGGGGCGCGTAGACCCCACGATCGAGCAGCGCATGGAAGAAGGGCGCAAAACGCCAGGTCTCGGTGGCTTTCACACCGGCATAATCGATGATTGGGACCTCCGGTGTGGAGGTGAAGAACACACTGAGCAGGTTGCCGGCCAGCTGCACCCGGTGACCGACGCCAGCCGCCGACAACGCGTCCGTGAACAGTCCCGCAAGCCGTTGCGCGTTATCGTCGAGGGCCGCGTACACCCGCGCGTCGGCGTGGCGCAGGGTGGCAAGACCGGCGGCCACAGCAACTGGATTACCGCTCAGCGTGCCCGCCTGATACACCGGCCCGGAGGGCGCGAGCCGTTCCATCACATCGGTGCGGCCACCGAATGCCGCGGCGGGTAAACCACCGCTACACACCTTGCCGAAGGTGTACAGGTCGGCGCCGACCCCCTCGAGGCCGTACCAGCCGGCCGGGCTCACCCGGAAACCCGTCATCACCTCGTCGATGATCAGCAGCGCGCCGTAGCGGCGGGTGAGTTCGCGCAGCCCGGCGTTGAATCCGGCCACAGGGGCGATAGCGCCCATGTTGCCGGCCGCAGCCTCCGTGATGACCGCGGCGATCTCGTCACCGTAGGTCTCGAATGCCGTCGCGACGGCCTCAAGGTTGTTGTAGGGCAGCACGATGGTGTCATTGGCGGTGGCGCCGGTGACACCGGGCGAGGTGGGCAGACCGAGGGTGGCGACCCCCGAACCGGCGTCGGCCAGCAGGGCGTCGACGTGGCCGTGATAGCAGCCGGCGAATTTGATGATCTTGGATCTGCCGGTGTATCCGCGCGCCAGCCGGATCGCCGACATAGTGGCCTCGGTGCCGGAGTTGACCAATCGCACCCGGTGGACCGGGTCGATGCGGTCGATGATCTCCTCGGCGAGTTCGATCTCGGCTTCCGTCGGCGCACCGAACGACAGACCGCCGGTCGCGGCACGTCGCACCGCGTCGACGACGGCCGGATGCGCGTGACCAAGGATCATCGGACCCCAGGAGGAAACCAGGTCAACGTAGGTATTTCCGTCGACATCGGTGAGGTGACACCCTGCGGCGGAGGCGATGAACCGCGGGTCACCGCCGACCGCCGAGAACGCCCGGACCGGCGAGTTCACCCCGCCGGGTATCGCCTGGCGAGCCCGTCGAAACAGCTCTGCGGAACGGGCGGCGACGTCAGCGGGTCGGGTCACGGCTTCCAGTGTTCCAAATGGCGCCGGGGGAGGAAAATCGGCACTGGTCAGGGATACGTCGTGTCTCGCAACCGGTGCCGCTATAAGCACGGTGGCGGCGCGGCGGCGAGGTGATAATTGTCGTGACTGCGCCCTGCTGCCGCGGTTGTAGCGGCACAACCTTTCACCCGGCCAACTTCTTCAGGCAGCAGCCACCTCGTCACGACGACGGTCCCGCTCGCGTTGAGCAGCGGTTCTGTCATGAAATTCTTCACTGTCGACCTCGATAATCAGCCGGTTCCCGACGAGCAGATCGACTCTCCCAAGTCCGTTGATTCCGACCTGGAGCGACACCGCGATACCCAACGACCGCAACCGCAACCGCGCGATACTCTCCGTCCCCGACTCTGCTCTGGCATCGAGGCGATCCAGCCGCGCCGGATACGCACGATGTCGCCGGCGGCCAGCGCCCGGCGCACATCGGCCTGGGTATGACCCATCGAAGCGAGTTCTCTCCATGACCAGACTCCGTGCGCGGGACCGAGGTTGCCCAGGATCATGCAAGGAGTCTGCAAACTGTCGCGGCCCTGGCATCCCAAATCACCCGAGCACACCTCGTAAACTATGGATTCGCCACTCCCTGTGCATAACTGGCCAGGGCTCACACACCCTGATAGCACGGATCTCCATCACTACGGCTGCGGCACTAGCGCACCGCCGACACGATTATCGGCGCGCGGGCGCGCCGGTATTGCGGCAGTAGTGGGATGACGAGTGGGCAATGCCCTCCCCTTATTCATCGGCGGCCAACATGATCAGCAATAGCTCGGCCCGGGTCCGGGCGTCGGCCAGATCGACGGTCAGCAATTCCTCGACGCGCTGCATCCGCCCGCGCAACGTGTGCCGATGCACGCCCAGTTCAGCGGCCGCCACCCCCCAGTTTCCGTTTGCCTCCAGATAAGCGAGCAGACTCTCATACAGGTGACCGGCATGCTCCTCGTCATGGCTTATCACCGGATCTAATCGATGAGAGTAGCTGTCGCGCAGTGCTTGTCGTACGGGATCGATTACCAGTAGCGATTTCGCCGCACGTAAATCGACGAGTTGCCCGACCGTCGCCGACCGCGCGCCGAGCCGGGCCTGACGTACCGAATCGGCGACATCCGACACCGGTGCAGGCCCTCCGATACCACCGCGCACCGGGGTATTACTGCTGAGCACGTTGAGTAAACCCGCCACGAACTGCACGTGATCATCCCCCCGCAGTAGCGCGATCACCTCCTCGGCCACACGATGTACAAACACCGGCCGCCATCGCCGTTCGAGTTCCTCGGCAAGCCGTTCGGCTCCCTGCTGCGCCTGTGCCACAGAGTGAAAACCAAAGACAGCGGCACGGATCCGCTCTGCCGGATCGGCCGCTCGTAGCAACAGCGTGCGTGCCGCGGTACCGAGCCCGTCAGCGCGTGGTGCGCCATCAAGGGCCAGCGCGAGAACATCGCCCTGCAGGGCCGCCACATCGCGGCGCACCTGCTGGGGTTTGGCATATTCGATGGCTAACAACGACACCGCATGCCCGATGAGCATGCGACCCACATCGTCGAGACGGTCGGGTCCGATCAGACCCAGATGGCCGAAGGTGTTGCGCCCCGAGGATATTCGCGCCACCGTGACTGTCGCGTCCGGCGTAACCCACACTGCCCCCGCCGACGCGGGATCGCGCATGATCAGCGTGCGGATCTGGTCAATGTGCTCGGCCGTGACACGTTCGGGGGCCGCCGAGACCAGCACGTGGCCCACGTCGAGTAGCACCACCTGTTGGCCTACCGCCTCCGCGAGTTCCCGGACCACCGCGCCGTGGCCCGCTGCCGCGGCCGCCCGCGTCATTCGCGGCTGAGCGCGAGTGGCCGAGACAAGCCGCGCCGAACGTTGCGCGGCAATCTGATCGAGCACCGCCCGCGTGATCGCGGAGAACGGAACCGGCAGCGGCACCTCGAAGACCGGCAGGCCAACCTCGTCGGCCGCGGCGATCACGCCGCCGGGCACCTCGTCATAACCGAGTCCCACACCGAATCCAATGGCCGCCACCCGCACCGAATCGAGGGCATGCACATAGCTGCGCTGCATGCCGGCATCGGCCGATAGCCTCAGACCCGTCGTGAGCAACACCTCGCCGCCGGAGAGCCAGTCAGCCGCGGCGATCAGCTCGCTGCTGACCGCGCAGTCGAGCGTTCGATCGAGCCCGGCGGCGCCAGCGCGCAGCGTCAGTTGCAGGCGACGCTGCGCCATAAGCCATCGGACCGTCGTCACCTCGCCACCGTAACCGTCACTAGACATTATGGCACGCATCTACGTAGTGACTGTCCATATTGTCAGGTCCGATCGAGGTGCCTACCAGCGAAGACTGAAGGCCATGACCACAGCAACCGAGATCGAGTACCGCCTGCCACAGACCCGGCACCTGGCCACATCGCTGCCTGGTCCGGCATCTGCGGCCCTGACCAATCGGCGCACGGCCGCTGTCGCCGCAGGCGTCGGGTCGAGCGTGCCCGTGTACGCCGCCGACGCCGACGGCGGCGTGATCGTCGACGTCGACGGCAACTCGCTCATCGACCTCGGCTCGGGCATCGCCGTCACCACCGTCGGCGCCAGCAACCCCGCGGTCACCGCGGCGGTCGCCGCTGCGGCCGCGCACTTCACCCACACCTGCTTCATGGTGACCCCCTACGAGAGCTACGTCGCGGTAGCCGAGAAGCTCAACGCCCTGACACCGGGCGATCACGACAAACGCACCGTGCTGTTCAATTCCGGTGCCGAGGCGGTGGAGAACGCGGTGAAGATCGCGCGTCTGGCAACCGGACGCAACGCGATCGTCGCCTTCGATCACGCCTATCACGGCCGCACCAATCTGACGATGGCGCTGACCGCCAAGAGCATGCCTTATAAGCGGAACTTCGGCCCGTTCGCACCCGAGGTATATCGGGTACCGACGAGTTACCCCTTCCGGGACGAGTTCGGCACCGACGGCGAAGCCGCCGCCCGGGCGGCGATCGGGTTGATCGAGAAGCAGGTTGGCGCGGAAACCACCGCCGCGATCATCATCGAACCGATCCAGGGCGAAGGCGGATTCATCGTTCCCGCACCGGGTTTCCTGCCGACGTTAGCCCAGTGGTGCACCGCCAACGGCGTACTTTTCATCGCCGACGAGGTGCAGGCCGGATTCGCCCGTACCGGAACGTGGTTCGCCTCGCAGGAGGAAGGAGTGGTACCCGACCTGATCACCATGGCCAAGGGTATCGCCGGCGGCCTGCCGCTCTCGGCGGTTACCGGCCGCGCCGAGATCCTCGACGCCGTACATGCCGGCGGCCTTGGCGGCACATACGGCGGCAATCCGATCGCGTGTGCCGCCGCACTCGCCGCCATCGATGAGATGGTGCGACTCGACCTGCCGGGCCGGGCGCGCCGCATCGAAGAGATCGCGACGGGGATACTGAGCGAGGTTGCCGCAGAGCTATCGGCCGCCGGCACCGGGGTGATCGGAGATATTCGCGGCCGCGGCGCGATGATCGCGGTAGAACTTGTCAAACCAGGCACCACCGAGCCCGACGCCGATCTGACCAAGAAGATCGCAGCCGACGCCCTCGCCCAGGGTGTCATCGTATTAACCTGCGGCACTTATGGAAACGTGCTGCGCCTATTACCTCCGCTGGTGATCGGCGAAGAACTGTTGCGCGACGGCCTATCCGTGCTCGCCGAGGTCATCAAGGCCAACGCCTGATCCCGGCACCGCAACGACCGATCATCCACTAAAGGAGACCACAACCGCATGCATCCGCTCGATCCGCTATCTGCCGACGAGTTCCGCTCTGTCACAGCACTGTTGAACACCCATCAGGGCGTGGGCGATGGATGGCGTTACGCCTCAATTGAGCTCGCCGAGCCAACGAAGGACCAACTGGCTGCCTATCACGCCGGCGGCACGCCGCCCCCGCGCCGGGCGGTGGTGGTGTGTTTCGATACCCGCCAGAACACCACATATAAGTCGTTCGTCTCGCTATCGGACGAGACGGTCGAATCCTTCGAACTCATCCCCGGCGTGCAAGCCAACTTCACTGTCGACGAATTCGAGGAATGCGACCGGGTTCTGCGAGCCCATCCGGATGTGCGGGCCGCCTTGGCTAAACGCGGTATCACCGATATCGACAACGTCTTCATGGACACCTGGACCTACGGCGGACCGGTGCTGCCCGAAGAATATAAGGATCGCAGACTCGGCTGGTCGGATACGTGGGTCCGCACGTCCGCCGGCGCCAATCCATACGCGAATCCGGTCAGTGGACTGCACTGCGTGATCGACGTGAACACGATGGAATTGCTGCGCATCGAAGACAGCCTCGACAGCAATGACGCGAACGGTGATACCACCGAATTCGTGCGTCCCGACGTGATGGGCGAGTATGCGCCGGCACATATTCCCGAACGCATCAGGAAGTCCTTCAACCGTCCGCCACTCAAGCCGCTCGATATCACCCAGCCAGACGGCCCCTCTTTTGACCTGGACGGAAACCTGCTCACCTGGCAGAAATGGTCGTTGCGGGTGGGTTTCAACTATCGCGAAGGCATGACCCTACACACCGTCACCTATGACGACGGTGGACGAATCCGGCCCATCGCACACCGGCTCTCATTCGCCGAAATGGTCGTACCCTACCGGGATTCCGCCCCAGATCATTACCGCCGCACCGCCTTCGACATCGGCGAGTGGGGATTGGGATTCATGACGACCTCGCTCGAACTCGGCTGCGATTGCCTCGGCGAGATCCGCTACCTCGATGCGGTGCTGCACAATAGCGCCGGCGAGCCCTACACCATCGCCAATGCGATCTGCATCCACGAAGAGGACAACGCCGTACTGTGGAAGCATGTCGACCACGACACCGGCGCCCAGGTGCGCCGTATGCGTCGACTCACGGTGAGTTTCCATGTGACAGTAGCTAATTACGAATACCTGGTGTATTGGCGGTTCTACCAGGACGGCAATATCGAATGCGAGGTGCGGGCCACCGGAATCATGGTGACCACCCCACTACCGCCGGGCGCTACCGCCAGCCGCCACGGCACCACCGTCGATGACCGCACCTATGCGCCGTTCCACCAGCATTTCCTCGTCGCCCGCATGGACCTCGACATCGATGGCACCAACAACACGGTGTACGCATCGGAGACGCTGGTCGAACCCATCAGCCCCGATAACCCCTACGGGCTCGCCCTGGTGCAGCGCAACACCGCGTTACGTACCGAATCCGAGGGTATCCAGGATCCCGATTACGCCACCCAGAAGAGCTGGAAGATCGCCAATCCCAACATCACCACTGCACTGGGCCACAATCCGGCGTACAAACTGGTGCCGTCGGGAGCCATTCCACCGATGTTCGATCCGTCCTCGCCCGTTTTCGGCCGTGCCACCGTCATCGGACACACCCTGTGGGTCACCCCCAATAACCCCGATGAGCGCTGGCCCGCAGGCGAATTCGTGAATCAGTCCGAGCGCGACACCGGACTTGCCGAATGGACCAAGGCCAACCGCTCCATCGAGAACACCGATGTGGTGCTGTGGTACACCTTCGGCATTCATCACATCACCCGCCCAGAGGATTGGCCGGTGATGCCCGCCGACATCGTCTCGTTCTGGCTCAAACCGTTCGGATTCTTCGACCGCAATCCGGCACTCGACGTCGAACCCTCGGCCCGCGCGTGCCACCACGATGGGAGCTCACATGAGTGACAGTCACGTTCTGGATCCGCATGCCGTACTCAACGGCATTCCCACCGGCTTGTGGATCGACGGTAAGTCGGTCGACGCCGCCGGCGGGGCACGGTTCACCGTGGTCAATCCGGCCACCGAAGAGCCGCTGGCCGAGGTTGCCGACGCGAGTGTCGCCGATGCCCGCCAGGCACTGGATTCGGCCGCCGCCATTGCCGGTGAATGGGCGGCCACCCCACCGCGTGAACGTGGCGAGATCCTGCGCCGCGCCTTCGAGATCGTAGCCGATCGAGCCGATGACCTTGCTCTGCTCATGACCCTCGAACTCGGCCGGGCCCTGCCCGATAGCGCCGCCGAAGTGCGCTATGGCAACGAATTTTTGCGTTGGTTCGCTGAGGAAGCGGTGCGCATCGGCGGCCGATTCACCCATTCCCCGGCAGGCACCGGACGAATCCTGGTGAGCCACGCTCCGGTTGGCCCGTGCCTTGCCATCACACCGTGGAATTTCCCGCTGGCCATGGGCACCCGCAAGATCGGACCGGCACTGGCTGCCGGCAATGTGATGCTGGTCAAACCCGCACACGAGACACCGTTGACAATGCTGGCGCTCGCACAGATCTTCGCCGAGGCCGGATTACCCGCAGGCGTGTTGTCGGTGCTACCCACCACCGATGCCAAAGGGGTGTCGACGGCGATCATCACCGATGACCGCATCCGCAAGATCAGCTTCACCGGTTCCACCCCGGTGGGTCGTCATCTGTTGGAACAGGCCGCGGCCCGGGTGCAGCGCACATCCATGGAATTGGGCGGCAACGCACCGTTTCTCGTCTTTGACGACGCCGACGTCGACAAGGCCGTGGAGGGAGCATTCCTGGCGAAGATGCGTAACGGCGGCGAGGCATGCACCGCCGCTAACCGCTTCCTGGTGCAGTCGGGTGTGGCCGAAGAATTCACCGCCAAACTGACCGAGAAGATGTCGGCGGTACGGCTCGGCGCCGGATATGAGGAGGGCGTGACGCTGGGACCCCTGGTCAGCGACAAACAGCGCGACAAGGTCGCCGAAGCAGTGGAAAGCGCTGTTGCACATGGTGGCCGGGTCCTGCTGGGCGGCAAGATCCCCGAGGGCAAGGGGTATTTCTACCCGGCTACGGTGGTGGATCAGGTCGACCCCTATGCACCGGTGACGCGCGGCGAGATTTTCGGTCCGGTGGCCGTGGTGAGCACCTTCGACTCCGAAGACGAGGCGATCAAAGCCGCCAATTCCACCGAGTACGGGCTGGCCGCATACTTCTACAGCCGCGACCTCGAGCGCGCCATGCGCGTGGCGGCACGCCTGGATTCCGGCATGGTCGGGGTTAATCGCGGCGTAATTTCCGATGTGGCAGCGCCGTTCGGCGGAGTCAAGCAATCGGGTATCGGCCGCGAAGGCGGCGCCGAAGGCATCGAAGAATATCTCACCGTCAAATACATCGCACTCACCTGAGCACGCCGCACACCCCCCGAGAGGAATCATGTACGTCGCCATCGCAGACTCATCCGCCTTCCCTCCCCTGAGTCCGTCGCACGAGTCCCGGCGCAAGCCCATTCGGGTCGGATTGGTCCAGCACCGCTGGCAACCCGATCCCGATGCGGTCATCGCCGAACTATCTGAAGGTATTTCGATCGCCGCAGCCAACGGCGCGCAGGCCGTCTTCCTTCCCGAGATCACATTGCTGCGGTATCCGGCCTTCGTCCGTGGCGGCGAGAACGCGGCCGCGCTGGCCGAGGATCTCGACACTGGTCCCACGGTGAGTTTCGCCCGCGAAATGTCGGCGAAACACCAGATCTTCGTGCACGCGTCGGTGTACGAGCAGACCCCCGAGTTCGACGATGGCCTCGGCTACAACACCGCCGTGCTGATCGCCCCGTCGGGTGAAATAGTCGGTCGCACAAGAAAATTGCATATTCCGGTGACCGCCGGCTACTACGAGGACACCTATTTCCGATCCGGCCCGGCCGATGACGACCCATATCCGGTATACCGTCCCGAAGCGCTCGGCGCCGGCATCGGCTTGCCTACGTGCTGGGACGAGTGGTTCCCCGAGGTGTCACGCACGTATTCACTGGCCGGCGCCGATATCATCGTCTACCCGACGGCGATCGGCTCTGAACCCGATTTCCCCGCCTTCGATACCGAACCGTTGTGGCAGCACGTGATCACCGGCAATGCGATCACCGCGGGAACGTTCATGATCGTGCCAAATCGATACGGCAACGAAGGCGAACTCACCTTCTACGGTTCATCATTCATCTGCGATCCGTACGGAAGGGTGCTCGTCCAAGCGCCCCGCGACGAATCAGCGGTGCTCGTCGCCGATCTCGATCTCGACCTGCGCCGCGATTGGCTCACGCTGTTCCCCCTGCTGCGCACCAGACGTCCCGACACCTACGCTCGGCTGGTCCGGCCGGTCGCCGATACCGCGCTCGGCGAGCAACTGTGACGGCCCGGTCATGGCGTATGCCTGCCGAGGCGGCGCCCCAGGACAAGGTCTGGATGGCCTATCCGGCACCGGGATACAGCCTCGGCGACACGACGGCAGAACAGGAAGAGGCTCGTGCCACCTGGGCCGCAGTGGCTCATGCCATCGCCGAGCACGAGCCGGTGACCGTACTCGTCGACCCCGGCGAGGTCGGCGACGCCAAGCGACACCTGTCGTCGGATATCGAGATCATCGAGGTGCCCCTCAATGATGCCTGGTCACGGGATATAGGGCCCACCTTCGTCCTTGGTGACGATGGTCGGCTTGGCGCGGTGGATTGGGTGTTCAACGGCTGGGGTAAGGCGAGTTGGGCGCGCTGGGATAAGGATCAAAACGTCGCGGCACTGATCGCCGAGTTATCCGGCGCCGAGTTGATCGACTCTCCAATGATCAATGAGGGTGGCGGCATTCAGGTCGATGGTGAGGGCACCGTGCTCGTCACCGAAACCGTGCAGCTGGGGTCCGGCCGCAACAGTGACTGGACCGCCGAGCAGGTCGAGGCGGAGCTGGCACGAACCATCGGAACCTCGCATACGATCTGGCTGCCCTACGGATTGACCAGGGATAACGCCGATTTCGGTACGCGTGGCCATGTTGATATCGTCGCCGCACTACCCAGTCCCGGTGTGCTACTGCTGCATTCGCAACGCGATGCCAATCACCCAGATTTCGAGGTCAGCGCAACCATCCGGTCGATATTTGAATCCTCCGCCGATGCCGCGGGCCGCACATTCGAGATCATCGAGATCCCGGCGCCGACGGTGCTGCGTGACGACGAGGGGTTTGTCGACTACAGCTACATCAATCACCTGGTGATCAACGATGCGGTAATCGCCTGTAGCTTCGATGATCCCAATGACGATGCAGCTCTTGGCGTACTCGCCGAAGCATATCCGGGTCGCGAGATACGAAGCATCGACGCCCGTCCCATCTTTGCCCGTGGCGGCGGCGTCCACTGCATCACCTGCCAGCAACCGAGCGAGGAGCATGTCAGCCCAGGAGCATAACGACGAAAGGGCGATTGTTACCGAAGTGATAGAAGTGGTCGTCACCAAATCGGGCATTCGTCCGTAGACTTCGGGAGTGCCCCTACAAAGTCCACTCCGATTACGCACGGCCGCCACGGTCATGGCGCTCGCAACAACACTGGGCGCTGGCGCCGCGACAACAGCTCCCGCCCATGCCGATATCAATCTGGGAAGCGTCGATTTGGGCAGCTCAGATCTGGGCAGTTCGGATCTGTTCTCAGCCAACAGTCTGTTCCTGTGGCAGAGCCCACCGACGCGCTACATCGTCGTACTCGGCGCCAAGATCGGTGCGCTGGGCCAGGCGCCGGCCATTCTGCAACAGCGAATGAATGTCGGCGCCCGGCTGGCCCGCGCGCACCCCTTCAACCGACTGATCGTCTCGGGTGGAGACACGTGGTGGCTGCCGGTGTCGGAGGCCCAGTTCATGAATGTCGGCCTGCTCAGACGAGGCGTACCGGTGTGGCAGATGGTCAACGAGGCCAAGTCGGTCAACACCATACAGAACGCACAGAACACCGTCGGCCTGCTCAAGGCGTTGGGTGCGACCGGTGCGGTAATCGTCACCAATAACTTCCACATGCCACGGGCATTGAAGAACTTCCGCGACGCGGCCGCCAAACAACGCGCCAAGCTGCAATTCCGGCCCGCATACGCGGGCTGATATTCACCCAGCCCCACGCGGCCACCGTTTACGCCCTCGCGCGCTCAGCGCAACAGTGCGCGACTCATCACCACCCGCTGAATCTGGTTGGTGCCCTCGTAGATCTGCGTGATCTTGGCATCGCGCATCATCCGCTCGACCGGGAAGTCACGGGTATAACCCGCACCACCAAAGAGCTGAACGGCATCGGTGGTGACCTCCATCGCGACGTCGGAGGCCAGGCATTTCGACGCCGAGGAGATGAACCCGAGGTTCTTTTCGCCACGCTCGGCCCGGGCTGCCGCCGTGTACACCATCAGACGGGCGGCCTCAACCTTCATCGCCATGTCGGCGATCATGAACTCCACACCCTGAAATGAACTGATCGATTTGCCGAACTGCTTGCGGTCCTTCACATATGCGATCGCGTTATCCAACGCGCCCTGAGCGATGCCCACCGCCTGCGCGCCGATCGTCGGCCGGGTGTGATCAAGGGTGGCCAATGCGGTCTTGAAACCGGTACCCGGCTCGCCGATGATCCGGTCGGCGGGAATTGTGCAATCCTCGAAATACAGCTCCGCGGTGGGCGATCCCTTGATACCGAGCTTCTTCTCCAGCGGTCCGACGGTAAATCCCGGGTCATCCTTGTGCACGACGAATGCGGAAATCCCGTTCGCGCCCTTCTCCGGATCGGTCACCGCCATCACTGTGTACCAGGTTGACTTGCCGCCGTTGGTGATCCAGCACTTGGAGCCGTTCAACACCCAGCTGTCGCCGTCCTTGCGCGCACGGGTCTTCATCGACGCGGCGTCGGAGCCAGCCTCACGCTCGGATAACGCATACGACGCCATCGCCTCGCCGGTCGCCAGCGATGGCAGCACCTGTGCCTTCAATTCCTCGGAACCGTTGAGGATCAACCCCATAGTGCCCAGTTTGTTCACCGCCGGGATCAGCGATGCCGACGCGTCAACGCGCGCGACCTCTTCGATCACGATGCATGCGGCCACCGAGTCGGCACCCTGACCGCCGTATTCCTCCGGCACGTGCACGGCGTTGAATCCCGATGCGACGAGAGCCGCAAGTGCCTCATCGGGGAAACGCGCCTTCTCGTCCACGTCGGCGGCGTGCGGCAGGATCTCCTTCTCCGACAACGCGCGGATCGCCTCCCGCAGCGCGATGTGCTCTTCAGGGAGAGCAAACAGATCGAAATCCGAATTACCGAAACCCATGACGACTCCTAACGACACTGCGTGCCAGAAAAATACCTACAATCAGTTCAACACGACACTCAGTGCCATGTCAATGGCAAGGGGCGGCCGCCTCCCGCGCATCAGCGTCCGTGTAGCACCTCAGACACACCACTTTTGTACAAAAACACCACCTAAATGGTGGTGTTTTTGCGTAAAAGTGGTGTGTTTGCCTGGCGCAATCGTTCCCCGACCATTCGCGCCACCTCATCGGGGTCCGTGTCCGCGGGATAGACCACCACGGCGATCTGCGGAGAACCGTATCGGTCTCCGGCGGCACCGAGTGCCTGCCGAATCCGGGCGAGTTCTGTGCGCAACTGCCCGATGGTGGTGTCATCGCCGCCTCTGATCATCGAACGCAACAGATAGTTGTGCACCGACGTCACCGCGGCGGCATACCCCACGATGCGCACCCGCGACTCACCCGGCAGTCGCGCTCGCAGATGCTCCTCGAAAATCCGCTGATAGCGATAGGTCGTCACCAACTCTCGGTCGCGTAACGCGGGCACCCCCTGAACCACCGCCATCCGCCGCGAGGCTAGATCGCGAGTGGCCAGGAAGTGCGTAAATACCAGTTCAGCAGCGGTACACACGGCTGTCCAGGGATCACTCGTCGCAGTGGCAAGCAGCGTGCCGACCTGCTCAAGCAGTGCTTCGTGATCGGCGAAGATCACGTCTTCCTTGGAACCGAACTGCCGGAAGAAGGTGCGCCGCGACATCCCCGCGGCAGCCGCGATCTGCTCCACCGTGGTCGATTCGTACCCGTTCTCAGCGAACAGCGCGATCGCCTCGGCGACCACCCGCAGCCGAAAATCGGAAATATCCTCCCCGCCGGCCTCGCCGACGCCAGAGTCACCCAGTGCCATGCCTCCAGTATTCACCTCGCCCACCGCAATCACGGGCACCCGATGGCGGATGCGCACGCGCGGCCCTACCATGGGTGAGAAACTGTCCCACGAATAGACTCATTTCATAGTGAGCCGATAGTGCCAGTTGAGTACCACCGTATTGAGCACTGCCGTAACGATCACTGAAATATCGATCACTGAAGTAACGAGGAACACCCCGCGAATGTCAGCGAGACCGGAACCCCCCACCGCGCCAACATATCTCGGGATCGATCAGAGCTCGCCCGTACCGCTCTACCGCCAGGTGCGTGCCATCCTGGAAGGGCACTTGGCGCGCGGCGTGTACAGCCGGGCGCGACCAATGCCATCGACGCGTTACCTCGCCGGCGCGCTTGGCGTCTCACGCAACACCGTCGCACTTGCCTACGAAGAGCTCATCAGCGTAGGTCTGGTGGAAAGCAGACCCCGGTCGGGGTTGTATCCGGTCGGGATCACGCAACGATCAACCACCGCCTCCGTCGCCCGCCCCATCGACGACAAAGTGAACTGGGACGAACGTCTCGAACACCACCGGTCAAGATCGCCAAGGCTGCCCGTCACCCGCGCACCGGCATACCCTGACTGGCAGGACTTTCGGTATCCATTCATCTCCGCGCAACCGGAAATCTCGTCATTCCCCACGCGCGGGTGGCAACGCGCGATGGTCAGCTCATTAAGCACCCCGCACCTGCCCTACAGCATCCGCGACGCGGGCGATCTCGACGATCCGCTGCTGCTCGCGGCGTTATGCGATGAGATTCTGCCCGCCCGCGGCGTCTCCGCAACACCGGATGAGATCCTCATCACTTCCGGTGCGCAACAAGGGTTATCGCTGATCGCAGATGTTCTACTGGGGCCGTCGTCGACCGTCGCGGTGGAAAACCCCGGCTATGTCGACGCATGGCATATCTGCGCCCGCGTCGGCGCGTCGGTGATACCCGCCGCCGTGGACCGCTGGGGCATCGCCGTCGAGGATGCCCCAGCATTCGACGCTATGTATCTCACGCCGAGCCACCATCATCCGACGAACGTGACATTAAGCATGCCGCGGCGACGACTGCTGATGGACATACTCCGCGAGCGCGACGCATTCGTCATCGAAGACGATTACGACAGCGAATTCCGCTTCCGCGGCCAGCCTTCTCCGGCACTCAAAGCGATCGATACCGCTGGCCGCGTGCTCTATATAGGCTCATTTTCGAAATTCCTCGCGGCGGGGCTTCGCCTTGGATTCGTGGTCGGCCATCCGGAAGTGATCGCGGAACTGCGCGCCGAACGACACCACCGATCGAAACATCTTGCCGGACAATTGCAACGCGCCATGGGGTTATTCATCTCCTCCGGCGACTACCACAAAGTACTACGCAGTCAACGCAGGCGATTACGTAACAACTGGGAACAACTCACCGTCGCGGTGCAGCGTTATCTCCCCCTCGACCACGACCCGGCGCCGTTTCCGCCCGGAGGAGTCAGCCTGTGGTACACCGCTCCCCCGGATGTCGACTGCAAGAAGTGGGCCTTGAACGCCCGTGAACGCGGCGTGCTGGTATCGGACGGCTCGCGCTATTACTTCCCCGGCACATGGCGCAACACCAACCTGCGCATCGGCTATTCAGCGATGAAAACCGACCGGATCGAACCGGGCATCCGCGAACTCGCCGCTGCCTTGCCGTAATCCGGCCGGGATCGCGGGTTCGGCCCGGCG
>JASGFW010000032.1:0-34098 GCA_047605305.1 Gordonia sp. (in: high G+C Gram-positive bacteria) | reverse complement strand
CCCCAACTCGCGTCAGCTCCTGCACACTCGCGTTGGCGGCGCCGATGACTGCGGCCATGCTTGCGGCGAGCACGGAGCTTCCTTGGCCCGCGGCCCAGGCAACGCCCCTGCGATGGCGGTACTCGATCACAGTGAGTGCTTCGCTGTCGTTCCCTTGCCCGATGCTGGTCTGGTGCAGTTCGAGTACATCGATCCCGGTGCCCTGTGCCGCCAGCGCCGATGTGAGCGCCTCGACGGGGCCGATCCCGTCGTGGTTGCTGGCATATTCCTCACCTCGTACCCGGAGGGTGATGCGCGTGTTACTCCGGCCGCCGGAGTTGGCGATCTCGTAGCTGGTGAGCTCGATCATGTCATTCGTATGCGTGTGGAAGTAACTGCGCTGGAAGATGTCCCAGATTTCCTCGCTGGTGACTTCGGCGCCGGAGTCGTCGGTGTGCTGCTGCACCCGCCTGGCGAGGTCGATCTGCAACCGCCGCGGGAGTTCGATGCCGTACCCGGTTTCGAGCAGGTAGGCGATTCCGCCCTTACCCGATTGCGAGTTGACACGGATCACGGCGTCGTAGTTGCGTCCGATGTCGGCAGGGTCGATGGGCAGATAGGGTACGCGCCAGGCGATGTCGCTTTCCGCCCGTCCCTCGGCGCGGGCGCGGGCGCGATGCTCGGCGAAGCCCTTCTTAATCGCGTCTTGGTGGGTGCCGCTGAACGCGGTGTGCACGAGGTCTCCGACGTAGGGGTGCCGGGCATGCACGTCGATCCGGTTGCAGTATTCGACCGTGCGGCGGATCTCGTCCACGTCGGAGAAGTCGATCATCGGGTCGATGCCCTGCGCATGGAGATTGAGGGCGAGCGTGGCGATATCCACGTTGCCGGTGCGTTCGCCGTTGCCGAAGATGCATCCTTCGACACGCTGCGCACCGGCGAGCACCGCGAGTTCGGCGCACGCGATCCCGGTTCCCCGATCGTTGTGCGGGTGCACCGAGAGGATCACGCTGTCGCGGCGGGCGAGATTCTTGTGCATGTACTCGATCTGATCGGCATACACGTTCGGGGTGGCGACCTCGACGGTGGCGGGCAGATTGAGGATCACTGGCCGCTCGGGCCGGGCATCCCACAGCTCGGTCATGGCGTCGCAGATGTCGAGCACGTAGTCCGGTTCGGTGAGGTTAAATGCCTCGGGCGAGAACTCGAAACGCACGTTCGGCATGGCGCCCGCGAACTCCAGCACGTCGCGTCCGCCGCTGAGGATGAGCCGCTTCAGGTCGGCCGGCGCGTAGCCGAGCACCTGCTCGCGCCAGGTCGGCGCCGTCGCGGTGTACATGTGGATCACGACGTCGTTGCGGATGCCCCGGATCGACGCGACGGTACGTTCGATGAGGTCTCGCCGGGCGGGAGTGAACACGACGATCGTCACGTCCTCGGGTGCGATTTCCGTCTCTGCGATGAGGCGCACGAAGTCGTAGTCCGTTTGCGATGCAGACGGGTATCCGACTTCGATTTCCTTGTAGCTCATTGCGACCATCAGCTCGAAGAATCGACGCTTGCGGGTGGGGTCCATCGGCTCGGCGAGCGCCTGATTGCCGTCGCGCAGATCGACCGGAACCCACAACGGCGCGGCGGTGAGCTGTTTGGTCGGCCAGTCTCGTTCGGACAGCGGCACTTCGACGCGTGAGAACACGTCGACGTAGCGGTGCGAGGGCATCTGCGACCGGCGTTGCCGGTTCCAGGAGGCGGCCTGCTCTGGGACGGGGCCGGCAGGCGTGGAGATATGGGGAAAGGCTGTGGCCGTCATCGTGAAAGTTCCTTCTTGTTCGTGTCAGGCGACCGGCACAGGCTTCGGCTCCACGTCGGGAGCCGGTCTTGGCTACACCCCGCCGTGGCGACGAAGGAGAAGGAACTCGATGGAGAACATGGGTAGACTCTAACACAACTCCTCCGACAAGTAGAACAGTAAGGAATGACGGATGGCGCAAGTGCGACGGGTATCGCTCGCGGATCAGGCCGCAGATCTTCTCCTGGAGCGCATCAGATCAGGCGAATGGAACCTGGGGGAGAAGCTGCCCGGCGAGACGACCTTGGCCCCTCAGCTCGGCGTCGGACGTTCCACCGTCCGCGAAGCGATCCGTCAACTCGCCGGACGCGGCATCCTGGACTCGCGACAGGGGGCGGGGGTATTTGTCACAGCACTCGACGCGCCGGAAGAATGGGATGCCGTCCTCCGTCATGCCGACATCGTGGCGGTGGTCGAAGCCCGCATTGCCATCGAAGCCGAGGCCGCGGCGCTCGCAGCTGAACGGCGCACCCCGACCGACCTCCGTAAACTCCGCCGTGCGCTCGCGTTCCGCGATCGGCAACGTGGCGACGTTGTGGCGCTGGTGGATGCGGATACCGCGTTCCATCGCGCGATCGTTGTCGCAGCGCACAACCCGATCCTCACCGAGCTGTTTGACGGGTTCACACCGCGGCTGCGGCAAGCCATGATCGACATGCTCCGCATCCGTCGCGACCACGCCACCGACGCCGACCATGAGGCGCACGTCAACCTCGTGCAAGCGATAGCCGACCGCAACGCAGACGACGCCGCCCAGCAAAGCCGCGCCCACCTGCAAGCGATCAAGACCGCATTCGCCTAAACAACCCCGCCGCGTTCGGGCTGAGTGGTGACGAGCACGGCTCGGGGAGTACGTCCGCAATAGCGATAGGCGCCGCTATGGGGAATGGCAGTTGTCGATCAGGATGGTGCCGCGCGACCCGCCCGATACGACGACCTGCCTACACCGCGGACTTGCCGAACCAGTCGTCGGCAAAGGGGGCGTTCTGGCGCGGGAAGGCCTCCTGCACCTTCTCGAACACCATCACCCCATTGCTGGTGAAGGGCTCAGTCGAGATGATGTCATCAAGGTCATCTCGCGATTGCGCACGAGCCAGGAGAAAGCCTCCGCCTACACCGACCTTTGGCCCCGAAGCCAGGAAATGGCCGGCGGCCATGCCGGCTTCGAGGAAGTCAAAATGCGCCTGCCGGAGCTCTGCGGGAATCTCCGCCAGAGGGACCAGGTGCTTGCCTTCGAGAATGAAGTATTTCACTGACAAAATTCCCTTCTTGCCTGCGCCGACCCGCAGGCATCATTGCACTTCGCGTACCGATCAGTAGGGACGCTATCATAGATATATGGGAATCCCCGTACTGATTGGTACGCACTGTGAGTGACACTGATGTCGCGGCTCGCGAGCGGTTGCTTGCGGCTGCGGCGGACCTCTTCTACCGCGAGGGGATACGAGCAACCGGAACCGATGCCGTCTCGCGGGCTGCTGATGTATCCAAGCCGACGATGTATCGCGCCTTTCGCACAAAGGAGACGCTCTCGCTGGCGTATCTTGCCCAACGCCGGGAATCCTTCTGGGCGCAATGGAACAAACTCGTTGGCCTGCACGACACACTCCAGGATCAGCTCCTCGCAGTTATCGACTACCTCGCAGACCGAACCACCACACCCGGGTATCGAGGGTGTCCGTTCATGAATTGCGCAATCGAGTTTCCAGACGCCGATTCGCCACTCCATCAATCTGCGGTGTCAATGAAGAGGGAGATCCATGACCGACTCTCATTGATGTGCACTGATTTACACCCGCAGCCGACAACCCTCGCAGACGAGTTGTTCCTCCTGATCGAAGGAGCCTATGCAGCGGCGCACACGTTGGGGGGCGCCAGCGGGCCGGCGAAATCACTTTCGCGGGCCGCGCGGACGCTACTTGCTTATTCGTCGGCAAGTGTGTGACAGGGAAGCCGGACAACCGCCCGGCCACGTTCGCCGCTCTGTGAAGTCATGGTCTGCCTGACACGGAAAGAAGCAGGACGCATCCGCACGAAGTAGCGCCGCGTAATTATGCGCACGGTGATTGATATTCACGCGCGGAACCGATCGTGGGTTCTTGACCCCGTTACGACACAGCCCGTATCGACGGCTCGCCGAAATAGGGTGACCCGAGTAGCGCGTCGGCGATCGTCGCCCGCAGATCGCTGGGAGCCTGCCGACGGGTCCGCACGTGGAGCGGCTGATCATCGACGGCCGGTAGATCGAGTCGCGGTTCCAGATCTTCGGGGGAGCGTCCCAGATGCGCCAGTAACGCCACGCCCAATCCGGCGCGAGCGGCGTTGACGACTCCGGCCAGGTGGCCGGCCTCGCACACCACCGTCGACGGGATTCGATGCTCAGCCAGCGCACGCAGCGCATGCTCACGAATGGTGCACGGTCCCTCGATTGCGACAACCGGCAGCGGCGTCTCAGGCTGGGCCGGGCGCTGCCAGCCGTGCGCGGCGAACCAGGTCAGCGGCAATGCGCCGGCGGGTTCCTGATCGCCGCAAATCGCCGGCCCCAGCAGCAGTGCCGCATCGAGATCGCCCGCATCGAGGTGGCCCACCAGCCGTTGGCCCCGGTCAAGCCGGAACCGCACCGTGTACTCCGGGTAGGCGGCACCTAGGGCGGCGCTGATGATCGGCAACAACCGTTCGGCTCCGTGCTCGGTCGCCCCGACGGTGAGAACGTTGGCATCCTGTAGCGACCCGCGCGCCCGGCTGAGGGCATCGTCGTGAGCCGCGAGGATGACCCGCGCATCGGCGACGAGGAGTGCCCCGGCACTGGTGAAGCGCAGTCCCTTCGCCTTCCGGTCGATCAGGGTCTGATTGCAGGCGAGTTCGAGGCGCCGGATATGGGCGCTGATCGCCGACTGGGATAGATGAAGGCTCTGTGCGGCGCGCCGGAACCCGCCGGCGTCGGCCACTCCGGTCAGGCTGCGCAACGCGACGATATCGAGGACGTCACTCATAGAGGTAGAGGATAGGCCGCGCAGTGATCGCATATCGTGATCACTGTGATTCGAAATCGGCGTTGGACATTGCCGCCGACTCCCCGCTAGCTTTTTGGGCATGATGAGCGTACGGGGTGGGCGTGGCACGATGGCGCGCCGTGACGCTGCTGACGCTTGCGCATTGTCGCGCCTGTCGACATGTCATCTGACTCAGCGGCGCGAAGTCGATTTCAAGCGCGACGGCGCCATGCGCTGTCGGTAGATGCTGGCCCCCTGCTGCTGCGCCGTGTGTCGCCGCACATTTGCCGACCGAAACTAACTATCCGAAACTGGCTGTCCGCGAAATTGATTCGCCCGCATTTCGGTTTATCCATCACTGTGTTCACGATCGGCCGCTACGTCTGATGACGCTGCGGTCGGCACCGCGAACTGATCCGAAAGGTCTTTTTGTGACTAACGCCCCCTTCGATGCGGCGATCCCGGAGACCGCTGCGCACGAAGTGGAATTCGTCAGCCAAACCAACTACAACAGGGCAAGCGAACTCAACCGCGCCGCCGTGGGCCAGGGTTTCGATCTGCCGTTCTACCGCAGCTACGTCGCCGCACTTGAGGAGGCGGGTTTCGACTACACCCTCAACGGATACTCGTCGTCCACGGCCGACCCCTTCATCGTTTCCACCGCAACCGGGCAACTCACCGAGCGTCTCAAACCCATTGTGGCCCTGCGTCCTAACCACACTTTCCCGATAGTGGCGGCGCAACGGCTCGCGACTTTGGACCAGCTCACGCAGGGCAGGGCCATCGTGCACCTCATTTCCGGGGGTCTGGATACCGAACAGCACAGGCAGGGCGATTATGAACCGAAGGTGCGACGCTACGCCCGCACCTCGGAGTACATCGACATCCTGCGTCGCGCCTGGACGGAGCGGCAACCGTTCAGTCATCACGGCGAGTTCTATCGCTTCGATGATTTCGGACCCGGTTTCACGACGTATTCGGGTGCGCCGATCCCCATTTCCCTCGGCGGCCAATCCGACGAGGCATTCGAGATCGGCGGCACCAAAGCCGACTGGTTCACCTTCAATTCGGGGGAGTCGGTGGCACAGCTGCGTACCGATATCGATCGGGTGCATGCCAACGCCGATCGGGCCGGCCGCCCCCGCCAGCGGATCTGGGTGACATTTCGCCCGATCGTCGCATCCACCGACGCCAAGGCATGGGAGAAGGCATTCGATTACGCCGCGAAGACCGGAGAGTCGGTCGCCGCGTTCCAGGCGCTGCTGGGACGCACCTCGGCTGCCGGGGCGCCGGAGAGTGAGGGCGTCAAGCGTCAGCGCAGCTACGCCGCCGCGCATGAGGGCTATGACCGTGCATCGTGGTCGGGGATTACCCGGGCCAGTGGCGGCTCCGGCGGTGCCTCCACCGCTTTCGTCGGCAGTTATGAGACAGTCGCCGCCGCGATCCTCGACCAGGTCGACGCGGGTGCGAGCATCATTTCGATCCGGGGTTTCGACACCCTCAACGATGTCATCGACTACGGAAAACATCTCCTGCCGCTCGTGCGTCAGGAGATCGCACACCGTAAAGCCACCGGCAGGCGCGGCACCCTCCAGCGCGATGCCCGCGGCTTTGCCAGCCCCGAATATCTTGCGGCGCATGATTCCGCCGCGCATCGCTCGGACGCGACCGAGCAGATCGGAGAACCCGCATGACCGACACCACTACCACCGACACCATCCCTGAAACCGCCGCCGCTGCCGTCGAGTTCGTCAGTGCCACCAACTATTCGGGTGGTTCGGAGCTTGATCCCGCATCGCCGAATGTCGACGTCGACGCCTACCGACACTGGGTCCGCACGCTGGAAAGTGCGGGTTTCGATTACACCCTCAACGGTTACAGTGCCGTCTCCGCCGATTCTTTCATCGTCGCGGCCGCTACCGGCCAGCTTACCGAGCGGCTCAAACCCATTGTGGCGCTGCGGCCCAACACGGTGATCCCCCAGGTCGCGGCGCAGGCGTTGGCGACGCTGGATCAGCTCACTCAGGGCCGTGCGGTGGTCCACCTGATCTCCGGTGGTTCCGACGCCGAACAAGCCCGCCAGGGCGATTACGTCGCCAAAGACGACCGCTACGCCCGCACCAGCGAGTACATCGACATACTGCGTCGCGCCTGGACCGAGAAGCAATCTTTCAGCTTCGCCGGCCGTTTCTATAAGTTCGACGATTTCGGTCCCGGTTTCGCCACCCACTCCGGTGCGTCGATCCCCATCTCCATCGGCGGCCAGTCCGATGCGGCGTTCGAGGTCGGCGGCACACAGGCCGACTGGTTTACCTTCTGGGGTGAACCAGTCGCCGAGGTGCGCAAGGAAATTGACCGGGTGCACGCCATCGCCGATCGGGCGGGCCGGCAACGCCAGCGGATCTGGGTGACATTCCGCCCGATCGTCGCGGCCACCGACGCCCAGGCATGGGACAAAGCGTATGAGGTGCTGGGTGTACTGAATCGTCGTTTCAGCGAGGGAACCAGTGCGGTGCAGCAGTTCTCACGTCCGCTCGCCGGGGCGAACCCACAGAACAAGGGGTCACAGCGGGCGCTGGGATTCGCCGACGCATCCGACGGTTATGACCGCGCGTTGTGGACGCCGACGGCCAGCGCCACCAATGGTGCCGGGGCATCCACCGCGCTCGTCGGCAGCTATGAGACGGTCGCCGCGGCAATCCTCGATTATGTCGACGCCGGTGCCGATATCGTCTCCATCCGTGGCTACGAGGGCATCGTCGATATTGAGCGATACGGTGAGTTCGTGTTGCCGTTGGTTCGCGCAGAGCTGGCACATCGCGCAGAAACCGGGCGCCGCGGCACCCTGCAACGCGACCACCCCGGTTACCGCGATCCCGATTTCGTCGCCGCACGTGACGCGGCGGCCGCGAAGGCGGGGGCTGTCGCATGAGCGCCGAGCTACAGTCACCACGGGTGTACGAATTTCCGGTACCCGACCTTTCTGAGGAAGGGCTCGCCCGGGTCACCGCCGAGATCGCCGGTTACGCGCAGGAATACGATCGAAGCACGGAAATTCCGTGGAAGAGCCTCGAAGTGCTCCACCGTGCGGGGCTGACGACGGCTCGGATCCCCACCGAACGCGGCGGGCCTGGTCTCAGCGATCTCGACCTTGCGCGCGCGGTGGTCGCCGTGGGCGAAGGCGATCCGTCGGTGGCGATCATCCTGGTGAACACATTGTTGTCATCGCAGGGATTTGGCGGTATCGGCACGTGGTACGACGCGTATTACGAGGATTTCCTTGAGCGGTCCGCGCAGGGTTTGACGCTCACGAACTTCGCTGGGGCAGAGCCGGATCTGGGTGCGTCGGCGCGCGGAGGGTTGCCGGCCACCAATGTCACGCGCGCCGGCGACGGCTGGGTACTCAACGGCCGCAAAGGATGGGTAACCGGCAGCAGGGCGCTCAATTATCTTCTCGTGCATGCGGTAGCGCTGGAGGAGGGACGAGATCCGCAGTCCGGTTTCGTGACGCTGCCCACTGATCGCCCCGGTATCACCTGGCTCGACACCTGGGATCACCTGGGCCTGCGCGCATCCAATACCCATGACGTGGTGTTTGAGAACGTCGAATTACCTCTCGGTGCGTTTATCCCCGCTGTTGGTTCACCTGCTACTGGTCCACAGGCCCGGCCGCTCCCACCGAGCATCCTGGCCCACACAGGCCTCTACATCGGTGTGGCGCGTGCCGCTCGATCGGCTTTTCGCGACTTCACCCGCAGCCGCGTTCCGACGTCACTGGGCAAGCCGATCTCGCAGACCGAGCGGATTCAGGCCGTCGCCGGTGAGATCGACCTGCAGATCACGACCGCCGAAACCCTGCTCTACGGCACACTATTGCGGATTGCCAACGGCGACGAGTCGGCTGCCGCGCAGATCCCGCTGATCAAGACGGCAATCTCGCGGGCGGTGATCAGTGCCACCCAGACAGCGGTGGCCGCACTCGGGAACCCCGGCTTGACCCGCCATAATTCGCTGGAACGACACCTTCGCAACGCGCTGTGTGTACGGGTCCACCCGCCGCAAGAAGACGTGGCGCTGGTGACCGCGGGTAAACGCGTACTCGGCGATGAACCCGCCGCGGCGGCAAGCACACCGTAAGTGTCGATTCTCCACCGCCATCACATGATTCAGTTATCACAGGAGAAAACGAGATGAACCCACTCCGACGCTCGGGTCAGATCACCCGGCGCCGACGGTCCCGTCTGCTTGCCGCGACGGTCATTCCGGCTGCGCTCAGTGTTGCGCTGGCGGCCTGCGGCTCCGATAATCACACCGCGTCGTCGGCAGGCGGCGATGGCGGTACACCTGTTACCGGCGGCACCCTCAACGTCTCGTTCTGGCAGGAGAATGTCAGTTTCCCCTGTATCGACCCGTTCCAGACCTACTGGATCGAACACCGTTCGGAAATACGGAACTTCACCGATTCGCTGACCGACCAAGACCCAGCCACCGGCAAGGTGATCCCGCATCTGGCGACAAGCTGGACCATCTCACCCGACGGCAAGGCGTACACCTTTAAGCTGCGCACCGACGTGACGTTCAGTGATGGCACGCCGTTCAATTCCGACGCCGTTGTTGCGAATGTGAACGGCTGGCTCGCCGCGCAGAAGGAGAAGGCGGGCATCTACGGCGCTTCCTATATTTCGAATGTCGTTGGTGCCAAGGCGATCGATCCGAGCACCGTCGAAGTCGATCTCAGTGCGCCTAATCTGTCATTCCTGCAGGCGACCGCCACCACCAACCTCGCGATTCTCGCGCCGTCGGCATACAAGGTGTCGTTAGCGCAGCGTTGCCAGGGGGAGGGTTTGATCGGCACCGGACCATTCGTGCTCGACAAGTACACGCCCAAAGTGGGATTGGTCTTGAAGAAGCGCGCCGATTACAAGTGGCCGTCGGCGATTTCAAAGAATAAGGGTGCGCCTTACCTGGATGAGGTCGACTTCCACTACGTCACCGATGACAGCGTCCGCACCGGAAACCTGTTGAACGGCAGCACCGATATTGCCTGGCCGCGCAACCCATTCTCGATTCAGGATCTGGCCCAGATCAAGGGACATGGCGATGTGATCGAAAACCGATCGCTGCCGGGTATCTCGTACGCGTACTTCGCTAACACCACGCCCGGTCGGCCGCTCGCCGATCTGGCGGTGCGTAAAGCGATCTATCAGGCGACCGATTTCAAGACGGTCGCTGCCACGACATTCGGTGGTGACTATCCGGTTGCGCAAAGCGTGTACAACTCGACGACACCGTATTTCAAATCCCAGTCCGCCAAGCTCGGCTTTGATCTCGACGCTGCGAAAAAGTCTCTCGACGCGGCCGGCTGGAAGGTTGGCTCCGATGGCATCCGGGTCAAGGACGGCAAGAAGCTGGTGCTGATTTCGCCGCAGGCCGGTAGCGCCGCCCCGGGTGTGGAGTTGTGGCAGTCGGAACTCAAGGAGGCCGGCATCGATTTGCAGACGCCGATCGTGCAGATGTCGCAGTTCCTCGGTATCCAAAACGATCCGACGAAGTGGGATCTCTTCGGCAGCTATCTGACGCGGGCCGATCCGGGCGCGCTACGCAGCATCATCCTGCCGAGTCAGGCGACCACGCCCGGCCTGGCCAAGGCGCTTACCGCATCCGATCCCAGTTCCGCGGCACAGGTGCAGAGCCTGCTCACCAAGGCGACCGACACGACCGATCTCTCCGTCGCATCCGACACCTACGGACAGCTGCAGGATTTCCTGACCGACCAGGGTCTCGTATTCCCGCTTCTGGAGCGCGTGCAGTACGCCGGAGTCAACCCGAAGGTGCACGGTTTCGCATTCACCGCCGAAGCATTCCTGGACGCCAGTTCGATCTGGATCTCCAAGTGAGATCCGGGCGTAGCTAACCCCCCGCACACCAGGAGCAATCGTCATGACCCGCTACGTCATTGGGCGCATTCTGCAGGCCGTTGTGGTCCTGTGGGCCGCGTACACGGTGGCCTTCACGGTGCTGTACCTGTTGCCGTCTGATCCGGTAGGGCTGCAATTGTCGGCTGCGGGTGTAGACACGAGTTCGCTCACTCCGGCGCAGATACATGCCGCGAAGGCGCAGTTCGGACTCGATAAACCGGCGATCGTGCAGTACTTCGACCATCTGGGCGGATTCCTGCGCGGTGATCTCGGTACGTCGATCACCCAGAACGTCCCGGTGTCGCAGGTCATCGGGAACCGGATCGGCACCACATTGCTGCTGAGTGTGGTCGCCGGCGTTCTTGCCCTCATCACGGGCACTGCGCTGGCGTACCTGGCGATCTATGTTCGGGTGCGCTGGCTCCGGTTGGTCCTGAGTCGGCTGCCGTCGGTCGGGGCGTCGATGCCGCAGTTCCTCACCGGTCTGTTCCTGATCGAGTTCTTCTCGTTTCAGCTGGGCTGGCTGCCCTCGACGGGGCAGGAAGGCGTGGCGTCGCTGGTGATGCCCAGTATCACCATCGCGCTATTGACGGGTTCGATGTTCGCGCAGGTACTTATGCGCAGCTTCGACGAGGTGATGCGGGCGCCGTACATCGCGACGGCACGGGCCAAAGGGCTTTCGCGTGGTGCCGTGCAGCTGCGGCACGGGCTGCGTAACGCGGCGCTGCCGGCGTTGACGATCCTCGGCGTCATCGTGGGTCTCACGGTGACGTCGTCGGTGGTGGTGGAGACCGAGTTCAACCGGCAGGGCATCGGCAGCCTTACCCGTGATGCGGTTGGTACACAAGATATTCCCGTCGTTCTGGCCATCGTCATGCTCGCCGCGACCCTGTTCGTCGTGGTCAATCTCCTAGTGGATCTGCTCTACCCGATCCTTGATCCGCGAATCTCGCATCACACGAAGGCGGCCTGATCGATGAGTGTCGATACGGTGGCCGTCGATCACGTCGAATCGGCGCGGCACCTCGAATCGGGGCGTTACGGGAATCTCGTTGCGGCCCTGCGGCAATTAGCCCGCAAGCCGGTATTCGTCTTCGCGGTGCTCTACCTGCTGTTTATCGTCGTGTCGGCGATTTTTCCGAGCTGGTTCAGCACCGGAGAGCCCTATGCGACGCATCCGTCCGAGGCGATGCAGGCGCCGAGCGTGCATCACCTCTTCGGGACCGATCAGATCGGCCGGGATCTGTGGACCCGGGTGCTCTACGGTTCGGCGCTGACCATCGAGGCCACCATCACCGCGATCGGTATCGGTCTCGTCGTGGGGCTGACGCTTGGCGTCGTCGCCGGCTTCTACGGTCGCTGGGTCGACTCCGTGATCATGCGGGTGGTCGATGTCCTGCTCGCGATCCCGGCGCTGCTGTTCGCGTTGGCGATCGTCACGTCGGTCGGCTACGGCACACTGCCGGTCGCGCTCGCGATCAGTCTCGGCGTTATACCGGGTTTCGCGCGCACCACCCGCGCCGAGGTGCTGCGGGTCAAAACCCAACCCTTCGTGGAGGCGGCCCGTGCCGGTGGCGCCTCCTGGGGGCGGGTGCTGATCCGCCACATCCTGCCGAATTCGTGGGGTCCGGTGGCGGTGCTCGCCGTCCTGGACGCAGGTGTGGCGATCATCGCGATCGCGTCGCTCTCCTTCCTCGGATTCGGTGCTCCGCCACCGTCATCGGAGTGGGGCACGCTGATCGCCAATGGCCGTGATTTCCTGGTGACGTCGTGGTGGTTGTCGTTGATGCCGGGCATCTTCGTGATGTTGGCGGTGCTGTCGTTGAATCACGTCTCCAAGACGCTGCAGGAGTTACAGCGATGACCGTGACACTGAAACCCGTTCACGCGCACAGCGAGTCGTCCCAACCGATCGTTGAGATCGCCGGTCTCGACGTCGGTTATCTGCGGCACCGCACGATTCGGCCGGCGGTGGCCGGGCTGAGCCTGTCGGTGGGGCGCGGTGAAATCGTCGCGATCGTCGGCGAGTCAGGTTCAGGCAAAACGACCGTCGCCAACGCCCTCATCGGTCTGTTGCCCGAGAACGGCCGTATCACGGCGGGATCGGTGATTATCGACGGCGTCGAAACGTCCGGCGCTACCGAGAAGGTGCTACGTGGCCTGCGTGGTTCGGTCGTCGGGTTGGTTCCCCAGGATCCGATGGTCGGCCTGAACCCAACCCAACGGGTCGGCACGCAGATTGCTGAAGCGTTGCGGTTGCGCGGGATACGTGGCGAGTCCGAACGCGCCGAGGTCATCGCGGCACTCGACCACGCGGGCGTACCCGACCCAGCGCTACGGGCCCGGCAATATCCCCACGAACTCTCCGGTGGCCTGCGTCAACGCGTCCTCATCGCCATCGCTCTCGCCGGTGAGCCTCAACTCATCATCGCCGACGAGCCGACCAGCGCGCTCGACGTCACTGTGCAGAAACGCATCCTCGACCACCTCACGAGTCTCGTTCGCGACAACGGCATCTCATTGGTCATCATCACCCATGACCTCGCGGTGGCGGCCGGACGCGCAGACCGGGTGGTCGTCATGCAGGCCGGCCGCATCGTGGAGGAGGGCGATCCGCAGACGATCCTCGTGTCACCGCGGCAGCGATACACCAGGGAACTGATCGCCGCGGCTCCCGGCCTGGCCAACGGGGGGCAGCTCGTCCCCCGATATCGCGTTGCCGCAGAGCAATTACCCGACCCGATCCTCACCCTGACCGATGTCGCGAAAACCTTCCGGGTGAGCTCACCGACGGGCGGCCGGCATGAATTCGACGCCCTCACCGATGTGTCCATCGACGTGCCGCGCGGCCAGACCCACGCGCTCGTCGGTGAGTCCGGTTCAGGTAAGACGACGGCGTTGCGGATCGCGCTTGGCCTTGAGCGTCCTACGTCAGGATCGGTGATTTTCGAGGGCTCGGAGATCTCCGGATTGTCGTGGGGTAAGCAGCGGCCGTTCCGCCGCCAGATTCAGCTGGTACACCAGAATCCGTTCGCGGCGCTCGATCCGAAGTTCACGATCAAGCAAACCATCACCGAGCCGCTCGTATCCTTCAAGATCGGTGACCGCAAAGCGCGCACCGCGCGTGCCCGGGAACTGCTTGATCAGGTCGCGCTGCCGACGGCCTACCTTGATCGTTTACCCACCGAGTTATCCGGGGGTCAGCGTCAACGAGTCGCGATCGCCCGCGCACTGGCGCTCAAACCGAGCCTGCTGCTGCTCGATGAACCGGTATCGGCGCTCGACGTCTCGGTGCAGGCCCAGATTCTCGATCTACTCACCGACCTACAGCGTGACCTGGGATTGTCGTATCTTTTTGTCTCTCACGATTTATCGGTGGTCGCTCAGGTCTCGCACACGGTATCTGTATTGAGTAAGGGACGCGTCGTCGAACAGGGGCCGGTCGCCGACGTGTTCACCAGTCCACGCGCGGAGTACACCCGCGAACTGATCGCAGCGATTCCCGGCCATGTCGCCGCGCTGCGATACCCGGCGCCGGATGAGGCGTCGATCACCGTCGATGAGGAGATTCACTGATGTCGCAACGCAGATATGTCGTGATCGGGGCCGGGGCTGTCGGTGGAGTTGTCGCCGCCCAGTTATCGCTGCACGGACACTCCGTCGTGCTGGTGGCGCGCGGAGAGCATGGCACGCGGATCGCACAGGACGGTCTGGTGATCCGTCGTCCCGGCGGGGTGGTCGACGTCGTCGAGCTAGCGGTGGCCGCCGGTCCCGATCAGGTACGACTGGGCGAGGGGGATATTCTCGTCCTCGCGGTCAAGACTCAGGATGCCGAGGCCGCGATCGCGCAGTGGGCCTGGCAGCCGGTCTATGACGCATCCGGCAACGAGACGGGTGCCGCGGCCGATCTGCCGATCCTGACGTTGCAGAATGGCCGTGCCACCGAAGACATTGCGTTACGCCGATTTTCCCGCGTGTACGGCGTGACGGTCGGTATCGCGGCCAGCTTCCTCTCGCCCGGTCAGATTATCTCGCCGTCGGTGGCGCCGGTCGGCGTGTTCTGGATTGGCCGCTACTCTGGCGGCCGTGCGGAGCAGGGCGATCTGCAGGAGCAGATCGTCGCCGATTTCACCGGCGCCGATCTCCATGCTTTCTCGGTGACCGATATCGAGGCGGTGAAGGCGGCCAAGCTGCTCGGCAACATTCAGCATAACGGGGTGGATCTCCTGGAGGGCTCCGCGGAGGAGAAGGCTACGGCGCGTACGCTCCTCCGCGACGAAGCGGTTGGGGTCTTCGCGGCAGCGGGAGTAACTTTGCCGCCGGGCGGTGAGCTCGATCATGGGGGTGTGAAGCTCTCCATCGAGCCGGTCGAGGGATATGACCGGGGCGGATCGTCCACCTGGCAGAGCGTCGCGCGGGGAGTGCCGCATGAGATCGACTTCCTGCATGGCGAAATCGTCTTTCTGGCACGCAAATATGGTGTACGCGCGCCATATAGTGAACGGCTCCAGCAGTTGCTCAACGCGCGTCACCTCGCCGGCCACCGGAGTGTCACGGCCCTGCTTAACGCCGTGGGTGATGAATCCGCGTCCTGACGTCAATTCATAGAATGTGTTGCATACCAGTATTATTCGTTGATCTTTTACGATCGCGGTCGCGTTCCGAACGTATCCGTTGAAAGGCAGTCATGTCCCTTCGTATCGGGTTTAACACCCGGGTGTCCTTCACGTCCGACGCCGGTCCGGCCGCCGGGTTACGTGAGGGCATCGATCTCTTCACGTACGCGGAGTCGCTCGGATACAACAGTGGGTGGGCCTACCAGCGTCACTTCGATCACTATTTGTCCTCACCGCTGCCCTTCTTTTCCGCTGTCGGACAGCACACTTCGCGTATCACGCTCGGTACGGCGGTATTGCCGACCCGCTACCAGGAGCCGGTGCTTCTCGCTGAGGCCGCCGCGACAACCGACCTGCTGGTCGACGGACGGCTTCAGCTCGCGGTCAGTAGCGGCGGTAATAACTATGATGAGGTCTTCGGTCCTGGCCCCACCGGGCTGACCGGGCGTGCGGAGGGGCAGCGTCGGCTGGGCATATTCCTGTCGGGTATCGAGGGCAAAGTGCTGCATACGGTGACCAACGACGTGCCCACCGGTCCACCGGTCGGCACGCAACTGCGCATCACCCCGTATAGCGCCGGTCTGCGATCACGGATCTGGTACGGCTCCGGCCACATCGACTCCGCGGTTCTCGCTGCCGAACAGGGGCTGCGGCTGATCGTCGGCACGATTCTGCATTACGACACCGGCGAGACGTTCTCCGCCTACCAGGCGCGGCTGATCGGTGAGTATCGCAAGGTCTACAAGGATACTCACGGTGTCGACGCGCCCCCGGTTGCCGTGGCGGCCTCGGTGCTGCCGGGTACGACACCACAGTTGCGGGCGAAGTATGCGGCATACGACGAGGAACGCCGCACATTCGGTCCGGCGGCATCGCGTCCGAAGGGTGCGCTCGCGCCCGGGAAAGTGGTGGCGAGCTTGCTGCCGTGCCCGGTATTTCACGGCACACCCGAGCATGTCACCGAGGCCGTTCTCGCCGACGAGGGGCTGGCCGCCGCCGATGAACTCATACTGTTCCTGCCACCGGCGTTCGGGCTGGATGAGAACCGTAAGCTACTTGACGATTTTGTGACAACCGTTGCACCACACCTTGGTTGGGAGCCTGACGAGGCTGGTGCAAGCCATTCGACAGAGAAGGACACGACCCGATGACACGTGCATTGACCGATGAGCAGTGGCTCGCCGACCTGCGTGAGTGGCATACCGCCCGCGAAGCCGCTGTGCTTGCGCCGTATGGCATCGCGGCAAATACCGGCACCACATGGCTTTCGGATGTCCCCGAGGTGATCGACGGCCTGGCGGGGGAGTGGATTGCCGTTGCCGGTGATGCGGTCAATGAGCAACTGGGACTGCGGCTCGCGGCGGGGCAGGAGCATCTCATCGATGAGAAGCTGGTGAAGGTGATCGCACCCCGTCCGCAGACACTGGCGGTCCGGGTGTTCGATCCGGCGGCCCCCACACGCGTGGGCGTCACCGGCATCGACACATTCACACCTGACCCGGCGTGGATTATTGAGGGACGTTTCGAGCCAGCCGACCCCGATACGACGATTGCGATCGAACATTTCGACGGCGTGACGACCGACGACGGGCTGGCCGGCACGATTCATCTCGACATCGCCGATCAGCAACTGCGGCTGGCCGCTTGGGCGGCATCCGATGCGGGCGATCTTGAATTCACCTTCACCGATACGGCTAATGATGTGAACACCGCAGGGTTCCGGTTCTTGCAGGTAGCCGCACCGGATGCCGATGGCGTCGTGATACTCGACTTCAACCGGGCCTTTTTGCCGTCATGCTCATTGGGTACGGGATACCTGTGCCCAATCCCGCCGGCGCAGAACAGGTTACCGTTCGCCGTCGAGGCCGGGGAGCACTCCGTGATTCGCTGAACGGGCCCCGTCACTGGTCAGCGATGTAACTGCTGGCGGATGAGTGCGGCAAAGCCGTCGACATCGGCGGTGGTGGTATCCCATGACGTCATCCACCGAACCTCGCCGGCGGCGCGGTCCCAATCGTAAAACGCCACCTGCTCGCGGATCCGGTCGGCGGCGTCGATGGGAAGCCTGGCCAGCACCGCGTTGGCCTGGGTGGGTTGGGTGAACGACATATCGGCCGGGATGCCGTCTGTCTCAAGCGCATCGCGCAGCCGGGTGGCCATCGCATTTGCGTGGCCCGCCAGGCGAATGCCGAGGTCGTCGTCGAAGAGCGCGAGAAGCTGGGCGGACTGGAACCGCATCTTGCTCGATAGCTGCGCGGTGAGCTTACGCACGTAGGGCACTCCGGTGGCCCGGTGGGGATCGATGATGACGACGGCTTCGGCGCTCATCAGCCCGTTCTTGGTGCCGCCGAGACTGATAACGTCCACGCCCGCCGCGCTGGTGATCTCACCCAGGCTGCATCCGAGTGCCGCCGCGGCATTCCAGAGCCGCGACCCATCGAGGTGGACCGCCATGTCATGGCTGTGGGCGAAGTCGCAGAGATCGGCGATCTCATTCGGGGTGTAGAGCGTACCCAGTTCGGTGGTTTGGGTAATGCTGACCACGAGCGGCTGTGCGCGGTGCTCGTTACCCCACCCCCACGCTTGCTGCGCGACGAGTTCGGGGGTGAGCTTGCCGTCGCTGGTGCGCACCGGCAGGATCTTGATTCCCGAGATGCGTTCGGGAGCACCGCCTTCATCGGTATTGATGTGGCTGGTGGTGGCGGCGATCACCGCTCCCCAGCGCGGCAGCATCGACGTCAGCGCAACCACATTCGCACCGGTCCCGTTGAACACCGGAAACACCTGGGCGTGTGCACCGAACTGCGCGCGCACCACCTCGCCGAGGCGTGCCGTGTAGGCGTCGCCGCCGTATGCACGCTGATGGCCACCGTTGGCGGCGGCGATGGCGGCAAGAACCTCCGGGTGGATTCCGGCGTAGTTATCGCTCGCAAAGGTGCGGTGATGGCAGTCATGGAGGGTCACCCTGTCAGGTTCTCACGGGAATCACATTCAGGTATCGGCCCGCGTGGTGGGTCTGTCGGCCAGGTAGGAGACGGCGGCGGCAATCAGGGCAATACTCGCCGTGGCGCCGACGAGCGTCCAGTGCCCGGTTGCGCCCAGTGTGCCGCCGAGCGCTCCGGCGATCGCGATTGCGAGGTAGAGGGCCGACGAGTTGAGGGCGACGGGTAGTCCGGTCTGGCCGGTGTCGGCGGCAAGGAGACGGTGCTGTTGCGGACCGGTGATGGACCACGCGGCGCCACCATAGATGGCTGCGGTGATCAACGCGGCGACGTGAGTGCCGGCGAATCCCGCGGCGATCGTACCGATTGCGGTGATGAGCAATGCGAGAGTGACGACGGGTCGGGCGCCGTGGCGGTCGGTCAGGTTACCGGCGAGAAAATTGCCCGCGATACCGGCGACTCCGATGACGAGTAGGACGAGTGCGAGGAACCTGGCATTACCGGTCAGCGGGGAGTAGATCACGGATACATAGGTGTAGAAGGAGTAGACGGCGACGAACCCGATCAGCGTCGTGGCGAGAACCCGGCGGATCGTCGGAATCCGCAGTGGCGCAAGTCGTGTCGTGAGATTCTGGCGTGCCCGCCCGGGTAGGCGGGTAATCCCGAAGCCGACGGCGATCGCGGCGCTAAGGCCGAGGGCAGTGATCGTCCAGATGGCGGCGCGCCAGCCGAGTGCACCGCCGATCAGCGTGCCCAACGGAGCGCCGGCCGCCGATGCGAGGGTCATCCCCGTCATCACCACCGCGATCGCCCGTGCCCGGCGAAACGGTTCGACCAGCGTCGCGGCGACCATCAGTGAGGTCGGCGTGATGAGCGAGGCCCCGGCAGCGGTGATGATTCGCCAGCACAGCAGCAGCCCGAGTGAGGGTGCGAGTGCGGAGAGCGCGTTACCCGCGGTGAGCAAGGTAAATCCGGTCAGCAGCGCGGCGCGACGCGGCCATGTGTCGGTCACCACCGAGAGTAATGGGGCGGCGAGCGTGTAGGCGATGGCGAACACGGTGGTTACCTGGCCCGCTGCCGCCACGCTCACGTCGAGGTCGGCAGCCAGGGTGGGCAGGAGCCCGGCGAATACGAGTCCTTCGGTACCGACGGCGAATACGCCGAGCGCTAGTGACATCAGGGCGGGCCCAGTGCGCGTATCCAACTTGGTACTGATCTGTTCCATAGTGAAAACGGTACCAATATGTTCCGTTATTTGGAACGGGTTTGATACCGTCTATTCGTGGCACGGCAGGCTCGGGAACGACTACTGGAGTCCGCGCGTGAGCTGTTCTACGGCGAGGGAATCCGTGCGGTGAGTGTGGAGCGCATCCTGGAGGATTCACAGGTGGGGCGGGCATCGTTCTACCGGCATTTCGCCAGCAAGGATGATCTGGTTGTTGCCGCGCTTGACCACTACAGCCGGAGATGGCGCGAACTGCTTCGTCGGCAAGTGCCGCAGCGCGATAGCGGGGTGCTTGCCGTATTCGACATCCTCGCCGAGCGTTTTACCGAACCCGATTACCGGGGTTGCCTCGCGCAGGCCGCCCTCATCGAGTTCCGTGACCCCGGCCATCCCATTCACCAGGCGGCCATCGCGCACCAGGCGGATGTGGCTGCCGATCTCGCCGACCTTCTTGACGGCGAGTTTGATCTCGCGCAACGCCAGCGGATCGGGCGGCAACTGCTTGCGCTCATCGACGCCGCGATGCTTACGTCCCTGTACGACCGGACGACACGACCGGCGCTCGAAGCCCGTGTCACCGCCGCGGCGTTGTTGGCTCGCTAGCCAGGTGAATGGTATAGAGCTGGGATGGGGAAATGGCTGGGATGGGGAAATGACTGGGATGGGGAAATGACTGGGCCGCAGGCACTACAAGAATTCTTAGACGCCAAGCTGCGCGCGCTGAGTCTCGACGACAAGATCGCTCTCGTGTCGGGTGCCGACTTTTGGTCCACCGTGGCCATTCCAGCAATCGGTCTCCGGTCGATGAGGATGTCGGATGGCCCCGCGGGCGTACGCGGCGGCGGCCTCACCGAACGCCGGCCCTCGCTGGCGCTACCCGCTCCGATTGCTCTCGCATCCACATTCGATACCGAATCGGCCAGGGCCGCAGGGGAGATTATTGCCGCGGAAGCACGCCGCTGCGGCGTCGATATTCTCCTCGGGCCGACGGTCAATCTTCATCGTTCACCGTTGGGCGGCCGTAACTTTGAATCCTTCGGCGAGGATCCGGTCCTGACCGGGGCGATAGCTCAGGCGGTCGTCACCGGCATTCAATCCGGCGGAATCGCTTCTGTTGCCAAACATTTCATCGCCAATGATTCTGAAACCGAACGGACCGCACTCGATGCCCGGATCGATGATGGCGTCCTACGACGTATCTACGCGGCCGCATTCGAGCCGCTGGTGCGCGAGGCCGGCGTTGCCGGAGTGATGAGCTCCTACAATTCGATCAACGGTGTTACGGGCGTGGCATCGCCGCTGTTGCAATCTCTGTTACGTGACGAATGGGGATTTGACGGCATCGTGATCTCCGACTGGGGTGCCGTCCGGTATGTCGAGGAAGTCGTGGGCGGCACCGACATCGCAATGCCCGGCCCCGAGACTGCCTGGGCAGCACAGCACATCGCCGCCGCACTGGCCGCGGGTACCGTCGACGAATCGCATATCGATAATAAGGTTCGCAATATTCTTCGGCTGGCCGTACGCGTCGGTGCGCTCACCGACGCGCCGGCCGACGGCGCTGCTACGGTTTCTGCCGTCGCGATCTCGGGTGAGCAGGCCGCCGAGAGCACAGAATCCCTTGTGCGTGAGCGGCTTACCCAGTTAGCGGCACAGGCCAGCGTGCTGCTTCGCAATCGTGACTCGCTCTTGCCGTTGCCGGCCGAGACCGCGCGGATCGCCGTGATCGGGGAGCCGGCGAGCCGGCTGCGCGTCGGCGGTGGGGGTAGTGCCATAGTGGCGCCGTCTCATGCGGCGGACCTGATCGGGGCGCTGCGCCATACCTTTACCGCAGCCGAGGTGCGCTGGGCGCCGGGATGCCGGGTGTTCCCTTATCTCGCCGATATTGCCGCATCGTCGTACACCGCGAACGGAATACCGGGTGTCGACGTCGAATTCGTCTCGGCGAGTGGAGACGTGGTCGGCACTGAGGAGCGGTCGACAGGGAATCTGGTCTACGGATTCGGTTACCCCGACGGCGTGGACCGCAACGATGTGGCCCGAATCATAGTGCGCGCGAGGGTATCCGGCGTCGACGGGCCGCGGGTGCTGGAGGTCGCCGGGATAGGGCATTTCGTCGTGTCGATCAACGGCGAGGTGCGGCTCGACGATGCGCTTGGCCAGCCGGACGGCGACGCCATAGCCGGGTTATCCGCACCGCCGGCGCAGTCGATCCCCGTGTCGACGACCAACGGCGAACACATCCTCATCGAGGTCGAGTACACCCCGGCGCCGCGTTCGGTGGCTGCGGTGCGCGTGGGATTCGCGCCACCACAGGAAGATCCCGACACGCTACGTGCCCAGGCGCGCGAACTTGCCGAGTGGGCCGACGTGGTGATCGCCGTCGTCGGCACCACCGAGACGGACGAGTCGGAAGGATTTGACCGCACCACCCTCGCGCTGCCCGGAGCACAGGATGAGCTGATAGGTGAGATCGCCGGACTGGCTCCGACTGTCGTGGTAGTCAATTCGGGCTCACCCGTGGCGATGGGATGGCGCGATGACGTCGATGCCCTACTGCTGGTGCATTTCCCCGGACAGGAAGGCGATAGCGCGATCGCCCGGATATTGTCGGGCCACGCCGAGCCCGGCGGCCGACTGGCATCCACCTGGTATGCCGACGACACCGCACATTTCCCGTCTGTCGTCCCGATCGGGGGGAACCTCGCCTACGCCGAGGGCGAAGCCTTCGGATACCGGTCGGTGCGAGCCCGCGCGGGCACCGCATACCCCTTCGGGCATGGGCTCGGCTACGGGCGCTGGCAGCTGGACACGCCGACCGTCGAAGGACCGCTCGCACTGTCGATTCCGGTGCGCAATATCGGCGACCGGGCGGGCAGCGCCGTCATCCAGGTGTATGCGCAGCTACCTGCCCACGACGACGATACGGGCCTGCGATTATTGACATCGGTCCGCGTCGTTGCGGCGCCGGGTGAACAATCGCAGGCCCACATCAGCATCGACAGCGCCGTAGTGGACCGGATCGTCGCACGCCCGGGTGCGACGATCGACGTGCGGATCGGTCTGTCGAGTGCGGAGCTGGGCTCCGTCGTGACGCTCGACAGGTGAGCCGGTGCCTTACACCGTTGCCGGTATACCCGCGTAGAACGCCGGTGTGGGTGGCAGTTCCACGCTGACACGCCCCGGTGTGTCGAGGGCTTTCACGCCGGCCTCGCAGGCGACGGACACCTTGTAGCCGTCCCACGCCGAGGGGCCGGCGATGGTCCCGACGGCGGTGGCGTCGACCCATGCCTGCACCTGGCGATCGTAGGCGTCGCGGAAACGGGTGGTGTAGTCGCGATGCTCACTCAGTCCGAAACCGGTATCCGACCACAACTGCAGCCCCGACGGCTGGCCGATGCGCGCGACCCCCTGCGAGAACACCGCTTCGGTGGCCACCTGGTAGCCGAACCGGATGGAAACATTCATCTCTACGTCGACCAGTACGCCGTTATCCAACTCGATGAGCACCAGAATGGGCTCGCGGAGCCGCTCCGGACTATTCGGATTACGTTTGGCGTGACGCACTTCCACCGAGGTGATGGTGCCGCCGGCCAGCCACGGCACCACATCGAATTCGTGTACCACCGAATCATTGATCAGCATTTCCTGCCGATAGCTCGGTGGCACGGACGGATTGCGGTGCACGGCATGAATCAGGAGAAGTTCACCCGCGTCACCCGAGGTGATGAGGCGTCGAAGTTCCTCGTATTCACGATCGAAACGACGCATAAAGCCGACCTGAATAAGTTGTTTACCGCCGGCGATTTCGGCTTCGACAACCCGCCACGCCGATTCGGGGCCGGGCGTGAGCGGCTTTTCGCATAAGGTCGGCAATCCCGCATCGATCACCGTTAATAGGGCTTCTTCGTGGAATTGTCCGGGGGTTGCGATCACCACGGCATCGACGAGGCCAGAAGCGAGTGCGTCATCAAGATGTGCGTATCCGAGTGCACCGGGCGCAGAGTCGAGCGCCGCCGTGCGGCGGGATTCGTCGGGTTCTACCACCGCGGACACCTGCGCCCCGGCGATAGTGGTGTGGATTCGCCTGATGTGGTCGGCGCCCATCGCGCCAGCGCCGATGACGGCGACGCGCAGGTCGGTGCTCATGATCGTGATCTCCTTAGAGTGGTGGGTTGACCGTGCAATGGCGGCGTGCTCAGCCCAGTAGCGGGCGCTGTGCCTTGCGTTGGGCCTCGTAGTCGGTGCGGGCGGCGATGGTGGTGTCGAGTGCGGAGACCTCCGCGATGGGAACATCCCACCATCCGCCGCCGTCCGGGGCATACACGAATGGGTCGGTGCGGATATGGATGACGGTTGGCCCGGTCGCGGCCTTCGCCCGGCCCAGTGCCGCAGTCAGATTGGCCACCGCGTCGGTGCCCGACGCGATCTCGATCACGTCCACCCCGTAGCTGCGTGCGTTCGCGGCGAGATCGACAGGCAAGAATTCACCTTCACCGCGACTCGGTGCGGGAACACCCGTCCGGGAAGAATTGGTGCGGTACCTGGTGCCGAATCGCTGCGAGCCGACGGACTCCGAGAGGTGGCCGATGGATGCGTAACCTTGGTTGTCGACGATGATCACGATCAGTTTGATCGCTTCCGCGACGGCGGTGACCAACTCGCTGTTCAGCATGAGGTAGGAACCATCCCCGACGAGGACCACCACATCGCGGTCGTCACCGAGGGCGAGTAGGCCGCGTTTGACACCGAGTCCGCCGGCAATCTCATATCCCATGCAGGAGAAGGCGTATTCGACGTGGTAGCCCAACGGATCCCGCACTCGCCACAGCTTATGCAGATCACCCGGTAATGAACCGGCCGCCTGGATCAACACGTCCTTCGGGCCGACGCCGGCGTGTACGGCTCCGATCACCTCGGGCTGCCCCGGAAGTTCTGCGCCGGTGGCGGACAGCGCGGCATCTACCTCGGCATCCCAGCGTGCCTTGGCCGCCGCGTTGTGCGCCAGCACCGTGTCGTCGACGCGATAGCCGTCGAGTTCGACCCGCAACGCCGAAATCGCTTCGCGAGCATCGGCGATCACCGGTAACTGGGAACCGTGCTTGTAGGCGTCAAATGCCGCGACATTGATATTGACGAAGGTGACATCCGCATGCTGGAAGGCGCTGCGCGACGCCGTGGTGAAATCGCTGTATCGAGTACCTATCCCGATCACCACATCTGCCTGGGCGGCAACCGCATTGGCTGCGGATGTGCCGGTGGCCCCCACCCCGCCCAGATTGTGCGGATGATCCCAATCCAGTACGCCACCGCCCGCCTGCGTGGTGCCCACCGGTATACCGGTGGCGTCCACCAGCTGCCGCAACTCGTTTTCGGCTTCCGAATACAGCACGCCACCGCCCGCGATGATCAGTGGATTCTTCGCGCCACGGATCGCGGCAGCCGCTCGTGCCAGCGGGCCGCGCTCGGGCAGCGGCCGCCGCAGATGCCACTCCCGGTCGGCGAGAAACGCTTCGGGCACATCGATAGCCTCGGCCTGCACGTCCTCGGGGAGAGCGATGGTCACCGCTCCGGTCTCCGCCGGATCGGTGAGTACCCGTAGGGCGGCCAACGCGATGGAAAACAGTTGTTCGGGCCGCTGCACCCGGTCGAAAAACCGGGAGAGAGGTCTGAAGGAGTCAGACACCTGCAGGCCGGTGTCGTGTGGATGTTCCAACTGTTGCAGCACCGGATCGGCGACACGAGTGGCGAAGGTATCCGACACCAGCAGTAATGCCGGGAGACGATTCGCGGTTGCCAGCGCGGCACCGGTGAGCATATTCGCCGCACCCGGCCCGACCGACGCGGTGCAGGCATAGGTGCCGCGTCGCCGATGTATGCGCGCATATCCGACGGCCTGATGCACCATGGCCTGCTCATTGCGGGCCTGGTGATACGGCATGAGATCGGGATCGGTTGCGGCCAGCTGCAATAGGGCCTGCCCGACGCCGGCCACGTTGCCGTGTCCGAAGATGCCGAAGGTGGCGGCGACGGTCCGCTCGCGAATGGTTACGGGGTTGCCGTCGTCATCGACCGTCTCATCCACTGTCCACTGGTGAGACAGGAACTCGATGAGGGCCTGGCCGACGGTCATCCGACGGGTAGTCACCGCGGTACTCCTTCACTGGTCACACTCGGCAGGTAGGGCAGTCGAGGATCGGGTTGCTGTGCGGCCCAATCACTTCTGATCCACGACTGACGCGGATCATCGCTGATCAGCCAGGCGCGTTCGGGATCCGGGCCGGCCATCACGTTGAGGTAGTAGAGATCGTATTCAGGGGCGGCCATGGCCGGACCGTGGTAGCCGTAGGGAACCAATGCGATATCGCCGGTGCGCACTATCGCATTGGTATCGATTTCGCCGGCCGCCGATGAATAGGTGACGAAACTTCCGAAGGCGTCGGCCGCGGGCGGCACGGTATCGGCGGCCAGTCCGCGTCGTGGTGCCGCCTCGAAATAATAGATTTCCTCAAGACGAGACTCATGCCCGTGTACCCGCTCATCGTGTTTGTGAGCGGGATGGCTACTCCAATTGCCGCCGGGGGTGATGACCTCACACACGATGAGCGCGGCGGCATCCAGAGCGGCGGGCGTCCCGAAGTTGTGTACCTGTCTGGTAGCGCGACCGGCGCCACGAAGTTCGACGGGAACATCCGCTGCGGGAATGTAGCGGGTCGGTTTCGGTACGGCCGACGGAGCCTGGGCTACCGCGACCCGGCCATGGCCCCGCAGGGTGGCACCGCGCCCGGCGCCGATAAAGAGGACGTCGGTAGGTCCGTCGAAAACCGATACCCGACCGATTAATTCGGTGACTTCGCCATCATGCTCCACCTGAAAGGAGCCGGCGAGCGGCACCACAATTCGTTCGATATCGCCAGCTGGCAGCTCGCGGGTGTCGCCGGCGGCGAGCTGCGCAACCCGAAGTCCCGTATGCGTCCACCCGGGCAGGGCATCATCGACGACGGATTCCCATCCGTCCTGGGTGAGTGTTCCGCGTGGGCGGAACCACTCGTTCGGCGTCGCCGCCATGGCGTACCTTTCGTTTGAGCCGGGCTATCACAGTGGGGGGTGACGGCTACGACCGTCAGTCGTTGCGCGGGAATCCCAGGTTGATACCGCCGTGGCTGGGATCGAGCCAACGGCTGGTGATCGCCTTGAGCTGGGTGAAGAACTTCACGCCCTCGGCGCCGTGCGCCTTGGTGTCGCCGAAGAGTGAATCCTTCCATCCGCCGAAGCTGAAGGTGGCCACCGGAACTGGGATCGGTACATTAATCCCGACCATGCCGACCTGGATATCTTTTTGGAAGCGCCGCGCCGCGCCGCCGTCATTGGTGAAGATCGCGGTGCCATTGCCGAAGCTGCCCGCGTTGATCAAGGCAACCCCCTCGTCGTAGGAGTTCACCCGGACGACCGCGAGAACCGGGCCGAAGATCTCGTCGGTGTATACCCGTGACGTGATCGGCACACGGTCGATAAGCGTTGGCCCGAGCCAAAATCCGTTGGCGTCACCATCGGGATTCACCTCACGGCCATCGACGACGACAACCGCGCCGTCGGCAAGGGCAATATCGATGTAAGAAGCGACTTTGTCGCGATGGGCCGCGGTCACCAATGGGCCCATATCGCACCCGCGTCGTCCATCGCCGATACGTAAATCGACTGTGCGCTTGGTAATTTCACTGATCAGATCATCGGCGATGGGTTCGACGGCCACGATCACCGAAATCGCCATGCAACGCTCACCGGCGGAACCGAATCCCGCATTGACCGCGGCGTCGGCGGCGAGTGCGAGATCGGCGTCGGGCAGCACCAGCATGTGATTCTTGGCGCCGCCGAGGGCCTGCACACGCTTACCGTGCGCGGTTGCCGTCTCGTACACATACTTTGCGATCGGGGTGGATCCCACGAACGATACGGCGGCGATATCGGGATGGGTCAACAGGCCGTCGACCGCCTCCTTGTCACCATTGAGGACGGTGAACACGCCGTCGGGCAGACCGGCCTCGCGCCAGAGCCCGGCGAGCCAGATCGCGGCGGACGGATCCTTCTCGCTGGGTTTGAGTACGACGGCGTTACCAGCGCCGATCGCGATCGGAAAGAACCAGGCCGGCACCATCGCCGGAAAGTTAAACGGGCTGATGACCGCGACAACGCCGAGGGGCTGTCGGGTGGAATATACGTCGATGCCGGTGGAAACCTGCTCACTGAATTCGCCTTTGAGGTGATCGGCCATGCCGCAGGCGAATTCGACAACCTCCTGGCCCCGGCTGATCTCCCCGAGCGCATCGGAGAGGACCTTTCCGTGTTCGGCGGTGATGATCTCGGCGAGCTCACCCTTACGCGCATTGAGTAACTCGCGGAACGCAAATAGCACCGACTGCCGCTTGGCGAGGGAGAGATCGCCCCAAATGCGCGACGCGGCCTTCGCCGAGGCGACCGCCGCATCGATTTCGGCGCGATCGGCCAGCGCGACCCGCTTAGTGACGACACCGAGCGCTGGGTCATACACATCGCCGGTGCGCCCGCTGTGGGAGGGATAGGGGGCGCCGTCGATCCAATGCGGTACGACGGTGAGGGTTTCAGTGGTGGTCACGACGATGGTCTTTCTACGAGGGTCTTTCTACGGAATGCGCGGTCTCGGGTCAGGAGCCGTGGACGAGAGTGGCGGCGGTGTCGACGGCGGAGTAGACGTCGCCGTCACGGGGATAGAGCAGTGTTCGGCCGACGACAAGCCCGTGTACGCCGGGTAAGGCGAGTGCCTTTGACCACGATGCGTAGACGGCGGCCGGATCTCCACCTGGATCTCCACCCAGCAGCAGGCTCGGCAGGGTGGTGGCGGCCATGACACGTTCCATATCGTCGACGACGGGTATCTTCAGCCAGCTGTAGGCGGAACTATTGCCCAGCCCGGAGGCGATGGCTACCGAATTGATGACCGCTTCGGTGGAGAGATCATTGCTGATCTGACCGCCGACGCGTCGACTGATGAACGGTTCCACCATGATCGGCACTTCGGCAGCGGCAGCCGCATTGATAACGTGCGCGGTGGATTCCAAGGTGGCGGCGGTGGCGGTATCCCCGAGATCTACCCGCAGCAGAAGTTTTCCAAAGTCAATTCCGTTGCGGTGTAACGATTCCACGTCATATGCGGTGTAGCGGTCATCCATCTCGAAGGCGGCGCCACGTAAACCGCCCCGATTCATCGAGCCCACCACGATTTTGTCATCGAGTAGCCCTAACACAGCGAGATCCTCGATGATGTCGGCCGTGCCGAGCACTCCGTCGACGTCGGGATGCGACAGCGCCAGCGCCAGACGTTCCAGCAGGTCGTATCTGTCGGCCATCGCCAGGGGATCCGGGCCGACGCCCAATGCGCCGCGGGCGGGGTGGTCGGCGGCGATGATCATCAGCCGGTGGTCGCCGCGGATCAGTGGCCTGCGGGTACGCGTACGCAGTGCTGCGGCGAATTCGGCGGGACTGCGTAGCCGGGTGGTGCGCAGCCGTTCGAAATCCGCCTCGGTGATCAGCGGAGCGGTCGGGTTCTGATCAGGCACGTACGTTGTCCAATTCATCGAGGATTGTTTCCACTTCGGCGGTGTCAGGCATGGCGGTCGAACATTCTCGGCGAGACGCGACAATCGCGCCCGCGACATTTCCGAAACGCAGTGTGCGTTCCAGTGGCCAATCCTGCAGCAGACCATGGCATATCGCGCCGCCGAAACTATCGCCAGCACCGAGTCCGTTGATCACGTCGACGAAGTAGGGTGCGACCTCTACCCGCTCATCACGTGTCTTTGCCAGTACGCCTTTGGGGCCCTGTTTGACTATTGCCAGCTCGACGCCACGTTCAAGTAATGCGTCCGCAGCGCGATCGGGAACCGTTTCACCTACGGCGACTTCACATTCCTCTCGGTTACCGATCGCGACGGTGACATGTTCGAGTGCACGGCCGACCTCGCGTCGGGCCGATTCCACGTCATCCCAGAACATCGGCCGATAGTCGAGGTCGAGTACGGTCAGCGGCGTGCGCCCGCGCGCCACCCAGGCGGCGTGGTGTGCACTGCGACTCGGCTCCCGCGACAATCCGGTGACGGTGGACCAATAGATCCGCGCTGCGCGAATCGCTTGCACGTCAAGCGTATCGGCGTCGAGCATTAAATCCGGAGCGATGGGGTCTCGGTAGAAGTACAGGGGAAAGTGGTCCGGCGGGAAGATTTCACAGAATGTCACCGGAGTGTTGAGTCCGGGCACCTCGCCGACGAAGCGGTTCTCGACACCCAGTCGAGCGAGTTCTTCGCGGATGAACCGACCGAACGGATCCGCGCCGGTGGCGGTGATTACTGCGGTGCGCCGACCATGCCGAGCGGCCGCGACCGCGACGTTGGTGGCGCTCCCGCCGAGATACTTTCCGAAACTTTTCACCTGTTCCAATCCGACGCCGTCTTGCAGCGGATAGATATCCACCCCCACTCGCCCGATGGTGATCAGATCAAAGGTCTCGTCGGCACGGACAGGGGTGCTCATGAGCGTTGGCCCTCTTTCGGTCTGTGTCCTTCAGCGCGACGTGGATCACATACACGCATTTGTCCAGTCAATCTAACAGACGCCTGGCGGATTCAGCAATAGGCTACGACCTGCAACTATAGGTGGGTTACGGGTCCATTTGGGCCAATGGTTATTGGCCGGTACTGGATCGTCTAAGCAACATGTCCGGACAAATATAGCGGGAGAGGGGGCATGTCCGCAGGTGTCATCCATGTACATACAAATGTATCCAATGTGCAGACATTACACTCGGTGGTGATCTACACTGCTATGCATGGACGTCGCACCAGTCCCGGTTGACCTGGACCGCACCAGTCCGGTGCCGTTGTACTACCAGTTGGCGCAGGCACTGGAACAGTCGATCCTGGATGGTCGACTCTCGCTGGGCGATCGGATTGAGAACGAAATCGACCTCGCCAAGCGGTTGAACCTCTCCCGTCCGACGGCCCGGCAGGCGATCCAGGCGCTTGTCGACAAGGGATTACTCGTCCGCAAACGCGGTGTCGGCACGCAGGTGGTGCGCAATGAGGTTCATCGGTCCGTCGAATTGACCAGTCTGCATGAGGATCTCGTGGCCGCGGGGCAGGTGCCGTCGACGCGCTTACTCGACTATCGGCTTGGTCGCCCGGATGCGGAGATTGCGGATGAACTGGGAATTGAACGGACTACTCCTATTGTCTCCATCCGCCGACTCCGCTTCGCGGACGATGTGCCACTGGCGATCCTGGCCAATCACATACCCGCCGATCTAGCTCCGGCGCCGGACGAGTTGCAAAATAAAGGTCTCTACCAGTGTTTTCGTGGCCGTGGCGTGGCAATTGCGCAGGCGCAGCAGAGGATCGGTGCTCGCCTCGCCGAGGGGGATGAGTCTGAACTGCTGGCCGACGATCCGCACGGGGCCGTTCTGACGATGCAGCGCATAGCATTTAACGATTCGGGCGTGGCTATCGAACTGGGCCGCCACGTCTACCGGGCGTCACGGTACTTCTTTGATGTCACTGTGTTTAGTCGCTGAGCTTATGTATGGCAGTGGAACGGTGTCCGTGGCTGCCCTCGCCAGTACCCAGCTCCCGTGAGAGTGCGGAGTATCACTCCTCACTTAGTCCAACCGCTTGTGTTATGTGACACTCTCGGATAGATTTTGCAGGGCGGCTCACCACCTGGGTTATTGGGTAAGGGAGGTATGGCCGACATGAACACCACCCTCGTATGCCGCATCGGCAGGGTTGGGAATCTGCTTCTCTTTCTCCCCGGTGCCGGTGTGAATGTTCTGACGTTAACTTTCGTTGGTGTGACTTCAATCAACAGGAATGTGAAATGACATCGCTAAACTCTGGTGACATATCCGAGCATGCTGAGGTGCTGGACACTCAGCCGTCGTTGGATTCGGGATTTCGACGATACTTGGTCCTATTGTTGCCGACATCGGTCGTCATGTACGCGGTCTACAACGGGATTCAGAGTGTTCTACTGCCTCAGCAAGTGCAGGAAATCAACCCGGCCGACAAGGTCTCAAATCTAGCTCTGCTCACTGCGGTGTCATCTATTACCGCCGTGATTGGCCTCCTCCTGGGTGGAGTGTTATCCGACCGCACGCGTGGCAGGTTTGGCAGGCGAACCCCTTGGCTACTCGGCACGGCCGTGGTGTCATCCTTGTTTCTGGCCGTGATGGGGACGCTGACGAGCATCCTGTTGCTGGCGGTCGTATACGGCGCACTGTGGTTCTCGATGAATATGTACCAGTCGGCGTTGACGGCCGGTTTGCCGGACCGTGTCCCGGAATCGCGCATGGGACTAGCTTCATCGGTCATGGGGCTGGGTACACCGCTGGGGATTATGCTTGGTGTTAACGCCCTTGCCAGAACGAGTCGGGTGCTTGGATATACGGCCGTCGGCGTTGTATTAGTGGTGATAACGATACTATTTATCACTATTGCTCGCGAGAAGCCGTTCACTGAGGGCCTTCCGTCGAAATCGCAGGAGAAGGCGGCCGATCGCTCGCTGAAAGTTAGAATTTCGTATTTATTTAGTTTTCTGCACGGATTTCGCTCAAGGGATTTTACGTTCGCATTTATTCAGCGCGCGATGGTCTTTTTTGCGGTATTTACGGTGTCGGGATTATTGTACTATGTGGTCCAGGACTATGTCGGTGTTGATAATCTTCCGAACCATAACGCTGCGCTGGCGGTAAGCACGTTGGTAACGGTGCAAACGGTGGCGTGGGTGATCGCGGTTCCGATCTTCGGTTGGTTGGCCGACAAGTTTAATCGACGGAAGCTATTTGTTCTTCTGTGCTGCGTTGGTTTCACGTTGTCCCTGCTGATTCCCATTGTGTGGCCCACGTGGATAGGCATGCTTGTTTATAATGCCCTTCTTGGAATCTCCTTTGGGTCTTATATGGCCATTGACCTGGCTTTGATGGCTCTTGTGCTGCCCGACCAGCAAAACGCCGGACGCGATTTGGCGGTGCTGGCGGTGGCGACGGCCGGCCCACAGGCGGTGGCTCCGTTGGTGGGTGCGGCATTATTCGATGCTACCGGCACCTATGTGTCGATATTTATTTTTGGTATTGTTGTATCGGCTATCGCTGCGGTTTTAGTCCTGTTTATTCGTTCGGTACGTTAAACGAGTACGGAAGGTTTAATTATGCCCACCACATCGTCGGGAATTTATTACGAGACACAAGGGGATGCGCGCGATGAGGCACTCGTCCTCATCGAGGGTCTCGGTGCGCAACTGATCGGATGGCATCCCGCTATGGTTGCGGCGTTGGTCGATGAGGGCTACCGGGTGGTGCTCCTCGATAATCGCGATGTCGGATTGTCGAAGAAGTATGGTGACGTAGGCCAGATCGATGGCGGTTACACCATCGATGACATGGCCGGGGATGTGGCAGATGTCCTCGATGACGCCGGAATTATCGACGCTCACGTGGTAGGGCAGTCGATGGGTGGGATCATCGCCCAGCGCTTCGCGATCACGTATTCGGAGCGAGTCAAGTCGCTCACACTGATATATACGACACCGAATTTTTCGGCGCATCTGCGCAGTGGGCCATCGCCGGAAACTGATCCCACGAGAGTCCCGCTACCGGAGGCTATCGAGCGTGCGTACGAGCGAGAAATTTTTAACGCGTCGCCCGGATTTCCTGCCGACGTGGAGTGGGTTCGTGAACTGGCGAAACGCAGCGTCGAGCGTTCCTATGCGCCTGAGGGGGCGGCGCGGCAGACCACTGCTATCAGGTCCTCGTTCCTGGAGGATCAGAGCGAGGCGCTCTCTCGGTTGGACATTCCGTCGCTGATTATTCACGGTCGTGACGATGGTTACTTTATTCCCGAGGCTGCACTGAGCCTGGCACGCGCACTGAGGCATTCAGAGCTACACCTTATTGCCGGCATGGCTCATGAATTACCCACAGTTCTGTTCCCGTTCTTTGTGGAAGCAATCACGCGTACCGCGCGCCGCGCGGGGACCATAGCCGTGGCGTAGGGGGCGGCCGGGGTGTCGGCCGGGGTCCACGCCGCGGCCGGCAATACCCCGCCAAGCGGTGTGGGCTCTGTGTGTCGCGTGGGGCGGGGTGATTGTCCACAGATTTGGGTCAGGTTGACCGTTTCGCCGTTTTTGTCGGTGCCGAAGGGTAGTGTTCTTTATATCGAACATTCATTCGGATTCGATGGAGACGGAGGAGGTCAAGGCCATGACCGAAGCGCTGCTCGCTTTGCCTGATGGGCCGTCACCATGGGTGGGGTTGGATATGGCGGCCCTGACGGGTGTGGCTCCCGACGATCTCGATGACACCCCGATTAATGACTTGCTGATCGGTGCCTGGGATATCACGCGCGGACGCTCGTATCTGGCATGGTTTCAATACCGGCTGTTCGCCGCACTGGCCACACGATTAGTGTCATCATCGGCGGGTCACGGCAGTGGTGTCGATGGATTCGCTGACTTAGCGAAACGCATCGCCCGTACCCAAGGTCTCACGCAACGCC
>JASGFW010000031.1:0-34429 GCA_047605305.1 Gordonia sp. (in: high G+C Gram-positive bacteria) | reverse complement strand
GTTGCGTTAAACCTCGCGTGCGGGCGATGCGTTTCGCTAAGTCAGCGAATCCGTCGACACCACTGCCGCGGCCTGCCGATGATGACACCAGTCGTGCGGCCAGTTGTGCGACCACACGGTATTGCGTCCACGCCAGATACGAGCGGCCCCGATCGATATCCCACGCCCCTATCAACAGGTCATTAATCGGGGTGTCATCGAGATCGTTGGGAGCCACACCCGTCAGGGCTTCCATATCCAACCCCACCCACAGCGATGGCCGATCCGGTAAGGCATGCAGCGTTTCGACCATGGCCTTGACCTCCTCATTTCCATCGAATGTGAACGAATGTTCGATACCTAGAACACTACCCGCACACACTGACAAAAAACGACGAACCGGTCATTCTGGCCGAAATCTGGGGACAACTATCGAGCCTCACACTCCGAGCTGAGTTCGGGCGAGCTCACCGCCGCAGCAGCCATCCCGTCGCCGCACTCACCGCGGCACCGATCGCCACCGCGGCCGCGACCGCACCCGCCTTGGGCACCGGATTCACCTCGTAACTCGGACGCACCACCACCGGTACGAGGAACTTCTCCAGTTCCTTATCGACCACCTGGTAATCCTTATTCACCCGGTCGGTGGCACACCATGCGGTGGCGTACAAGATGATTCGCGTAGCCAGGTAGGCAAACACCATGACGCCAAGAATGGGGCCGAACGCCGCCCCGGCGGGGCTACTGAGCACCGATTTGAGGTAGATACCGCCCACCGACTTGAGAATCTCGAAAATCACCGCCGTCGCTAGGCTCGCCTTGAGCACGTTGCGCAGCGGTACACCCTGTAACGGTAATCGTGACAGCACAACCGAAAACAAGATCCATGAGGCGAATACGGAGATGAGGATTGCCGCGACGCGCGCCACCACCTGAGTCCAGGATGCACCGTCAAGGTGAAGCCACTCAAGGATCTCCTTGATCAGTCCGCTATTACCCAGGGTCGTCAGCCCAATCGTGACTAAGAAAGCAACCCCGAGCGATACAAAGGCAAGTAGATCGAATACCTTGGACAGCAAAGGATTCCGATCTACCCGTCCGCCGTACATTTCGGTCATCGCCACCCGGACACCGGAGATCCAGCCAATTCCGGTCAGCGTCGCGCCAACCAGACCGATAACCCCGACGGCCGCTCGGGACTTAATGGCCGAGTCGATGGCGCTCTGCAGTGTCTTACCCAAATCGCCGGGCACCGAGGTGACGATCTGATCCTTGATGTCATCGATGTACTGCGGATGGCGGGCGAGTACCGTCGCGCCGATAGCGAAGATCACCATAATGATCGGCACGACCGCGAGAATGCCGTTGAAGGTAATGCTGGCGGCGTACAGGTTGCCGCGTTGCGCACCGTACCGCTCGACGGTGCGCAACGCGTGATCGAGCCATTCCCAGCGCTGCCTGGCAGCCGTGAACTGTTCTTTACCGCGACTGACCGCAGCCTTTGCCGTGTTGACCGAACTCATCGCCCTCCGCCATTCCCCCCGGAGCGGAGGCATTCCGCCGCCCATCAGCGTGAGTGTCGGCCATACATTCCGATCAGTCAGCCTCGGCAGCCGGCACTATGAAACCAACTTTGTCATAGACGTCGCGAAGTGTCTGCGCGGCGACAGATCTTGCCCGCTGGGCACCATCGGCGAGAATCCGGTCCAGGTAGCTGGGATCGTCGAGATACTCCAGCACTTTGCCCCGTAGCGGCGCAACGAAATCCGTGAGCACCTCGGCGGTGTCCACCTTCAGTTCGCCGTACCCTTTGCCCTCGTACTTGGCGACCAGATCGTCGATGCCAACTCCCGATAACGCCGACTGAATGGTCAACAAATTGCTCACGCCGGGTTTGTTCTCGCGGTCGAAGCGGATATCGGTACCGGTGTCAGTCACCGCGGAACGGATCTTTTTGGCCGAACGCTTGGGATCGTCGAGCAGATTGATCAGGCCTTTGTCCGTTTCGGCGGATTTACTCATCTTCGCCGTCGGATTCTGCAGGTCGTAGATTTTGGCGAATTCCTTGACGATATGCACCTGTGGGATCTTGAATGCCTTCCCGAACCGCCGGTTGAACCGCTGCGCGAGGTCGCGGGTCAGCTCCAGATGCTGGCGCTGATCCTCTCCGACGGGGACATAATCAACATCAAAGGCGAGAATATCGGCGGCCATCAGGATCGGATAAGTGAATAGACCCACGCCAGCAGCGTCTACGCCGCCCTTGGCGGTTTTATCTTTGAACTGCGTCATCCGACTGGCTTCACCGAAGCCGGTGAGGCACGTCAGCACCCACGTGAGCTGTGCAATCTCGGGCACATGCGATTGCACATAGACCGTCGAGCGGGCGGGATCGACCCCGACCGCGAGCAACTGCGCCACCGATACACGGGTGCGTTCGGCCAGGGTTTTCGGATCGAATGCCACGGTGAGCGCATGCATATCGGGGATGAAGTAGAAGGCGTCGAAATCGTCCTGCAACTGCACCCATTGCCGTACCGCACCCAGATAGTTGCCGAGGTGGAAGGAGTCGCTGGTGGGCTGAATGCCCGACAGCACCCGACGGCGCGGCTGCGGGGTGGTCTCTGGGACGTCGCTCATAGCGTCCAGTCTCTCAAACCCGGCCAGCCCAATTACCAGTCGTCACCCTGTAACGGGGTGCGCGGAGCGCCATCACGCACTCGTCAACCTCAGTCACTCGAACACCGCAGTGACGGGGGCGTGATCTGACCACCTGCGATCGTAGGTTTCGGCCCGGTCGACGAAGGCATCGACCACGCGGCGGGCCAGCGACCGGTTCGCCAGGTGATAGTCGATCCGCCAGCCGGCATCGTTGTCGAATGCCTTCCCCCGCCACGACCACCACGAGTACGGGCCCTCATCGTCGGGGCGCAGTTCGCGCAGTACGTCGACGAGCCCTCCCGAAAGCACCTCGCCTACCCATTCACGTTCATGTGGGAGGAAACCGGGACTGCGTAAGTTCCCCTTCCAATTCTTGATATCGGCCTCGCGATGGGCGATATTCCAGTCGCCGCCAACGACCACCGGACGGCGCCGGCGCGCCAGACCCCGCAGATGTTCACCAAATTCGTCGAGAAAACGCACCTTCTCGTGGAATTTCTCGACTTCCTTGGCCGATGACGCCGGTGCCGGTGCGGGCGCACCCTTCGGCAGATACAGGCTCGCCACCGTGATCGGCCCTATCCCGGTATCCAGGTCGGCTTCCAGATACCTTCCGGTGCTATCGAATTCGGCGCTACCGAAACCCACGCGCACCGCACTCGGCGCAACCCGGCTGAGCACCCCCACGCCGGCATGCCCCTTGACTACCGACGCATGCATCACCAGATGCCAACCGTCATCGAGTACCTCGGCGAGGGCTTCACGCGCCTGCTCCTCGCTGGCGCGGATCTCTTGCAAAAGAACCACATCGGTACCCGCAGAACGTAACCACGCACCCAGCCCGGGGTTGACCTCGGAGCGTTGTTTGGTCGCGGCCCGGATTCCGTTGACATTGACGGTGGTGATGCGTGTCGGCATGGCCGCAGATTTTACGGCCGCACTGCGGACATGCGCGTGGCAACCCGCCCCCCATAGCGATTGACCACCCAGGAAAGGTTAGGCAACCCTTGCGCACAGCGGCACTTTATGTAACCCTTGCCTAACGAATGAAGGTAGGTTCGATGTTCGTATGTATTTGCCGGGCAGTAACCGTTGACGAGGTGCACGCGCACTGCGACAACGGTGCAGACACCCCGGATGCCGTCAGCGAACGCTGTGGCGCCGGCGAAGGCTGCGGCACATGCATCGAACGACTTACCCAAATCGTGATTACCCGCACCGCCGAAAGGACCCTCGAAAAAGTCCCTGCAAAGACCCCCGAAAAGGCCCCAGTAACCAGCGCAGCCTAGCCTGACCTGCGAAATCACCTCGCGTGGAAGTGCCACGCGGGGACTTTTGGCATGTTATTTTCATGATCACCACCAGCCGAATGGAGATGATCATGCGCGGGGATGACGAAGTTATCGCATTGCTCAACGAACAGCTGACGAGTGAGCTCACGGCCATCAACCAGTACTTCTTGCACTCCAAGATTCAGGCCAATTGGGGGCTCACCGAGTTGTCGGGCAAATCCAGGGCTGAATCGATCGAAGAGATGCAGCACGCCGAAATCCTCACCGACCGCATCCTGTTTCTTGAGGGGCTGCCCAACTATCAGAAGCTATTGCCGCTGCGTATCGGGCAGACGCTGCGCGAGCAGTTCGAATCCGACCTCGCGATCGAGATCGAAGTCGTCGATCGCCTCAAGCCGGGAATCCAATTGTGCCGTAACAAGGGTGACGTCACCAGCGCGAAGATCTTCGAGGAGATCCTCAAAGACGAGGAACACCACATCGACTACCTGGAGACGCAGCTCGAATTGCTCGACAGGCTTGGCGAACCGCTATACCTGTCGAAGACGGTGGCCACGCCGCCCGACGTCGGCTAAGCCGTTCGTCGGCGGGCGGCCAGCGCCAAGCCCACGACGAGAATGCCGACCACCGCTAGGCCCGCGCCCACTACCGACGGCGCGCGGTAGCCCAGGCCTGCGGCGATCACCAACCCGCCCAGCCAGGCTCCCGACGCGTTGGCAACATTGAGTGCCGAATGGTTCAGCGCGGCGGCCAGCGTCTGTGCATCGTCGGCCACATCCATCAGACGTGTTTGCAATGCCGGCACCATCGCCGCGCCAGTAACGCCGACACCAAAGGTAAGGATGAGCGCTGCGACCGGATACTGCACCAGCAGGGCGAAACCCAGCAGCACCGCCACGATGCACGCTAGGCCGACCACGATCGTGGCGGATACGTTGCGGTCGGCTGCCGCCCCGCCAACCACATTGCCGGTCACCATACCGAAGCCGTACAGCATCAACGCGAGCGGAATGAGGCCCGTCGATATACCAGCCAGGCTGGTCAATGCGGTGTTGATGTAGGTGTAGAAGGCAAACATTCCCCCGAATCCGACCACCCCTATCGCGAGGGTGAACCACACCTGCGAGTGCCGCAGCGCGCCCAATTCGGTCCGCGGATCGGTGATCGTCATTCCGGTGAGCGGCGGCAGAGTGCGCACGAGCGCGGCGATGGTGCTCAGACCGACAACCACCACCACCACGAATGCGCTCCGCCAGCCGAAGTGTTCGCCGAGCCAGGTAGCCAATGGCACCCCTGCAACGTTGGCGACCGAAAGTCCGAGCATGACCATGCCCACCGCCTTGGCGCGGTTGCGCGGGCCGGCGAGATGGGCTGCCACCAGTGCCGCAACCCCGAAGTAGGCCCCGTGCGGGATACCCGCGACGAATCGCGCCGCGATCAGCCACCCGAAGCCGGGCGCCAATACGGTCGCGGCATTACCGACGGTGAAGGCCGCCATCAACGCGATGAGTAGCGTCCGCCGCGATGCCCGTGCGGTCAATGCGGCGATCAGCGGTGCGCCGACCACCACGCCGAGAGCATATGCGGATACCACGTGACCCGCCGTCGGTTCGGAGACTCGCATCGACTCGGCGATATTGGGCAGCAAACCCATCGAGACGAACTCGGTGGTGCCGATGCCGAACCCACCGAGCGCCAACGCGAGGATGGCCCACTGCCGCACCGACCCGCCAGCGGGAGCGGTAGCGGCAAAGTCGGTGTCAAATACGTCGTCCGTGGGATCTGCAGAGGTAGGCACCCTGGTGCCAACCGCACACTAGGTAGCTCCGATTCCCGCACCGGATAGTGACATCCTTCACAAGCACGCCAGACAGATAACCAACCCCATGTCCAGGATGAAAACCAGGCTGCGCAGGAAGGTTCTCCTCATGTTGCGCGGATGTTATATCCTTGGGGCCAGGTCATGAGTATCAGCGAAAAGCCCCGGCTTGCTGATCGGCAACCCTCCAACCGCGGTGGGGTGCTCCGGGTGATGACAGGGTTGTGGGACCGTCTTTTCGAGGTCCCCGGCAAGCGCGGGTCCGAAGGTCGGACCCCCAACAGGGTCATAGCACCCTGCCGACCGTAGAAAGTGATTCCCAACATGTCTGACGTATCCGACGCCGGCAAGCAGAATCCGGCAGAGTCCTGGAGTTTCGAGACAAAGCAGATCCACGTCGGCCAGCAGGCCGATTCTGCGACCAATGCTCGGGCTCTGCCGATCTACCAGACCACGTCGTACACCTTCAATGACACCACCCACGCGGCGAATCTCTTCGGTCTGGCCGAGGCCGGCAATATCTACACCCGGATCACAAACCCGACACAGGATGTCGTAGAACAGCGCATCGCCGCACTCGAAGGCGGCGTCGCCGCACTGCTAGTCGCTTCCGGTCAGGCCGCGGAGACCTACTCCATCCTCAACATCGTCGAAGCCGGCGGCCACGTGGTGTCGAGCCCGCGTTTATACGGCGGCACCTACAACCTGTTCCACTACACACTGCCGAAGCTCGGCGTCGAGGTGAGCTTCGTCGAAGATCCGGAGGATCTCGATTCGTGGCAGGCGGCTGTCCGCGACAACACCCGCGCATTCTACGGCGAGTCAATCTCCAATCCCAACAACGAGATTCTCGACATCGAGGGTATTTCCGGAGTGGCCCACCGCAATGGGGTTCCGCTGATCGTCGATAACACCGTCGCCACCCCGTATCTGCTTAATCCGCTGGCACACGGAGCCGACATCGTCGTCCATTCGGCGACCAAGTACATCGGCGGCCACGGCACCGCGATCGGCGGCGTCATCGTCGACGGCGGTACCTTCGATTGGCGGGTACAGCGCGACGGCAAAGATCTCTTCCCCGGCTTCACCACGCCCGACCCGAGCTACCACGGTGCCGTCTTCGCCGATCTCGGCGCGCCGGCCTACGCGCTCAAGGCCCGCGTGCAGTTGCTGCGTGACACCGGTGCGGCCATCGCACCGTTCAACGCATTCCTGCTCTCCCAGGGCCTGGAAACGTTGAGCCTGCGTATCGAACGGCATGTCGCCAACGCGGCGCGCGTTGCGCAATACCTCACCGATCACGCCCAGGTGGAATCCGTGGCTTATGCGGGTCTGCCGACATCACCGTGGTACGAACGCGGTCAGAAGCTCGCCCCCAAGGGACAGGGCGCGATTATCGGCTTCGAGATCACCGGCGGTGTCGACGCGGGTAAGAGGTTCGTCGAGGCATTGACCTTGCACAGCCACGTCGCAAACATCGGCGATGTGCGGTCGCTGGTCATCCATCCGGCGTCGACCACCCACAGCCAGCTCACCCCCGAAGAGCAGCTGGCGGCGGGCGTCACTCCCGGACTTGTCCGCCTCGCTGTCGGCATCGAGGGAATTGACGATATTCTGGCCGATCTAGACCAGGGCTTCGCGGCCGCTCAGTAACAGCCAACAGCAAGACAGAAGTGCGAGAACACCTGTGTCGGTGAGCATCGACTCGAAGACGGATACCGCAGAGCAGCCCGACTGGGAGAACGTCCCGGACGGGCAGATGCTTCGCGCCCGGATCGGGTCGATCCCACTCGAGGCAGGCGGGCAGCTCGACGACATCACCCTCGCCTTCCAACGGTGGGGGCGGCTCTCACCTGCCCGTGACAACGCTATCCTCGCGCTGCACGCACTCACCGGAGATTCGCACATCACCGGCCCGGTCGACGCCGAGCACCCCAGCCCCGGCTGGTGGGATGGGCTCGTCGGGCCGGGATGTGCGATCGATACCGATGAGTGGTGCGTGATCACACCCAATGTTCTCGGCGGATGCCGCGGCTCCACTGGCCCGGCATCACCGGATCCCGACGGCCGACCATGGGGTTCACGCTTCCCTCAGATCACCGTCCGCGACCAGGTGCGCGCGGAGGTGGCCCTCATCGACCATCTCGGCATCGGCAGCGTAGGCGCGATACTCGGCGGCTCCATGGGTGGCGCACGGGCGCTGGAATGGATCATCGATTACCCCGATCGGGTGCGCAGCGCACTCGTTTTGGCGGTGGGGGCTCGCGCCACCGCCGACCAGATCGGCACGCAAACCACCCAGATCGCGGCCATCACCGGCGACCCGTTCTGGCAAGGCGGCGACTATTACGGCACCGGCCGTATACCGAATGCCGGTATGGGTGTCGCGCGCCGGATCGCTCACCTCACCTACCGCAGCGAAGCCGAACTCGACCAGCGTTTCGCTAATGCTCCGCAAGAGAATGAAGAACCGCTACGTGGCGGCCGGTTCGCTGTGCAAAGCTATCTTGAGCATCAGGCCGATAAGCTCATCGAGCGGTTCGACCCGGGCAGCTATGTGGTGCTCAGCGAAGTACTCAACCATCACGATGTGGGACGTGACCGGGGCGGTGTAAAGGCAGCACTCAACAACTGCCAGGTACCCGTGATCGTCGGCGGTATCGATTCTGATCGCCTGTATCCCTTACGTTTACAGGTCGAACTGGCCGAAGAACTCGGCAACTGCGTCGGTGGTCTGCAAGTGGTACATTCCGACGCTGGCCACGACGGTTTCCTCACCGAATTCGACGCCATCAGCGATCTTCTCAAACGCACCGTGGCACTAGCCCGGCACTGAGGCGGCTGGGCTAATGGTCAGATGCCCGGCGCCGCAGTGATCGCGCATCCGCCCAGCCCACAGCCCGGGCGGCCGATTCACGCGTCCATCCTTGTGACACAAGTTGTTCGGCGGCTTCCCGCCGGACACGGCTGCCATAGGCGTGCGGTGTCAGGCCGGTTACCCGGACAAAGTGCCGGGCGAGTGTTCGTCCGCTGACACCCACGCGCGCGGCAAGCAGCCCGAGCTCCGGGATCGGTTCGTCGGTACGATCAAGTTCATCCTGGGCCCGGTGCACCAGATCATCCATATGGTCGCGATGCGCAAGGGTAATGGGAACCTGACCAGCCGCACCGCGCCGCCAGGCCGGCACCACAAGTTCTCTGGCCACCCGGGCAGACACTGCGGGACCAAGATCGTGGGCAATCAGGTGCAATGCGAGGTCTATGCCGCTGGCAATCCCCGCCGAGGTATGCACCCGCCCACCGCAGGTGTAGAGCACATCCCGGAGCACAGTGATATCGGAATACCGGGCGAGGTCGTCGACGAGTGCATGATGAGTGGTTGCGGTATGGCCCGAGAGGATTCCTACCTCGGCAAGTGCGAAGGCACCGGCGCACACGCTGGCCACATGGCCACCTGCAGCGTGATGATCAGCAACCCACGCGAGGATATTCGGATCCAACGGCACCTGACGCCCCGAGGTCTGCCAGCCCGGAATTATCACTAGGTCGTCGGGACTCGTTCTTGGACAATCAGTTTGGGCGCTAATAGCAATTCCCTGGTGGCTGGTCACCATCGGCGTCGACGCCAGCGTCGTCACCGTATAGGCGCCACCTATGTCATTCGCGGCGGTAAACGCCTGGATCGGGCCAGCGGCGTCAAGTAGATGAACCCGTTCAGGTAGCACAATCAGGACATGACGCCCGCGACGGTGGTTCGTCACCGACTCATACTTGCACACCCAGCTCCGCGAGCGTGACGATGGTCGCGAACCGACCGGCGAGCGCTGCCGTGGTGCGCTCGATGACCTCGTCGGCCCTCAGCACTGATGAACCATCGGCCAGTGGTAACGGATGGGTGGCGGTGGCGTCGCGGACGAATTCCACCTCGTATCCGAGGTCGCTCGCCAACCGCGCGGTGGTCTCGACACACTGCTCGGTACGGATACCGGAAACACGCAGGCGAGTAATGCCCTCCTCTGTCAAAATTTCCGCGAGATTCGTTGTGGTGAAGGCGTTGTGAACCGTCTTGGTGAGTACCGGCTCCCCGTCGGCTGGCTCAAGCCCGGCCATCAGACGCACGAAACCGGTAGCCGGATCGAACGGCCCGCCGGTACCAGGTTCAGCGTGCAGCACCCAGATAACCCGATCACCCGCACTGCGGGCGGCGGCCACGAGGGAACCAATCTTGCGAGCGATCTGAGGATCGGAGATCTGCCCCCACACAGGTTGGTTGCGGAAGGATTCCTGGACGTCAATGACAAGTAGCGCGGTGGTCATGTCCCCATCCTCACCTGTGGGCACCGTGCGGAGCCAGACCCGCGACAGACACCAAGCGGAACGATACGGTCAGCGCGGCGGTAATACCACCGACTCCATGGAGCTCTCGGTGCTCAGCGACGCACCGGAGGGCGGCGAGGTACGCATCGGCGCGAAGTGTCGATGCCGCGGGGTGCGCGTGGGCCGCGTCGATGACGTATCCGGTGTCGACGACTCCCCTGGTTGCGCTGGCTCGGTCGGCACCGGCGGCGTATTCGGCTGCAACGGCCGCATATCCGGCGGCAGGAACCGCGGCGGGATCGTAATCCCCGGCGGCAGCGGCAATACCGACAATAAGCCCGATGGGAGACTCGGCACCGACGGCGCGGACGGCGTGCTCGGCGACGACTTCGGCAGCGATTTAGGGGCGGGGATCAGGGTTCGCGTCGTCGTTAACGGCGCGGTGAGCGGCAATTCGGTGGTCGCCCACCCCGGCCCGTCTTCGGGGTGAAGCTGACGGGAGGTTTCCCTGGTCACCGAAAGATGTTGTGGTAGCGGAGTATGTATCCGCAATGACGCGGCGCCCGTCTCATCCGTGCCGGCGCTGGTGGGAGCGGTGGTGGTCACCTGCGCCGTGGTCGAGGGTGCCACCACCTCAGAATGTCTGGTCAACGAGGAGTTCACCGCACCGATCGCCATCAGCGTGGCGGCAATGACTGCAGCAGCCACCAGCAGTGGTGTCGGGGAGAACCAATTCCGACGGCGGCCGCCGAGGAACACCAGACGCGTCGACGCCCGCTCACCTTGACGGGCGAGCATGGCTGCGCCGGTTGCCGCGACAAGCTCGGGATCAGGGGGAATCACCACGCTGTACGGCTCGCGGCCCGGCGCGGCGTCCGGTATCACCTCACGCAGCACCGCGAGGTTAGCCATGCCGCCCACCAGAACAACGGCGTCGGCCGGATTTTCCGATAGATAGTCGGCAAGCGTCCTGCGGGCCTGTGCGATCAGCGGACGCGCAGCCGCCTCGACGACACAGCGATCCACCATCGCCCGATCAATCCGGGAGGAATGACCGGTCAGCAGGACCGCCGACTCCCCGGAACCCGGCTCGCCGATCTCTTCCTTGGCCGTACGCGCGGCAGTGCGCAACGCCGTGCGGTCGACCTTTGTGCGCCGCGCAGAGAAGGAACCTGCCCACTCATCGGCGAGCGATCGCGCGATGGCATCGTCGAGCAGCCGACCACTGAGCGCCTTCGACCTTTGCACCGGGCCGATCTTCCCGGTAGCCGGTGATACCGCATACATACTTGTGACGGTGTCACCGCAATCGACCACCACGGCGTTCTCATACCGGCCGATCTGGCCTGTGCCGGTCAAATAGGCGACGACGGCCTCTTCCTCGGAAAGCATCTGAACCTGGCGTCGAGTACCCGAACCACCCGACCGAAACGTATGCCGCCGCAGCGTTGACCTCGCGGCGATACCGATCGGCCCCACCCGGCGACCTTGCTCGCGGGCCGCGTCAAGCATCAGATCGATACCCGCATTGACCCGCCCCACCGGATCGATGCCGTCAGTCCTGTCGACTTCGATGACCCTGGCGTCGACCACCGTGCGCCCGGCACCATCCTGGGTGAGTAGGACGTAGTGAATCATCCCCGCACCAGCCGAAACACCCATCGACGTCGTTTCGCCCTGGGTGCTGCGGTCTCCGGTCTCCAGCGTCACTCAGCACTCCCGCGGCGGCAATAGTGCACCGTAATTAATAGTTATTAGCCATTGTAATCAATCCGTGCCCAACGGGTCGATCGATGTAGCCAGCCACAACATGACAGCGCCCACGGCGGCCAGCGACACTACGTCGAACACCCGGCCACGCACCTGCAGGAGACCCACACGCGACGTGGGCAGCAGCGCCCGCAGCAGCGCACCGAGCAGAAGCGCACAACCGAAGACGAATGCGCCGCGGCGCCACCTGTCGAACAGCACCAGGGCGGCCGCCGCGACCACCCCCAGCATCACCATGATGTACGGGATCTGGATCAGATAGCCACGCATGCGGCGGGCGCGGCGCAATTGCGCCACCCGCGCACCCGTGTCATCGGTCATCGCCCGTCGTCCCCAACCGCCGTAACAGCTTGTTTCGCGGCGAGTTGCTCCTCGGCGCGCTCAATCACATTCACTAGCAGGAATGCACGCGTCAATGGTCCGACACCACCGGGATTAGGAGACACATAACCGGCCACCTCCCAGACGTCGGGCGCCACATCACCGACGAGACCGTCGGCGGTGCGACTGACGCCGACGTCGACAACGGCGGCACCGGGCTTAACCATGTCGGCGGTGATGAGATGCGGTACCCCTGCGGCAGCAACGACGATATCGGCGCGGGATACCTCGGCGGCAAGGTCACGAGTGCCGGTGTGACACAACGTCACCGTCGCGTTCTCGGTGCGCCGGGTGAGCAGCAGCCCGATCGGCCGGCCGATAGTGACACCGCGACCCACGACGGTGACTCGGGCACCGTTGAGCGGGATCTCATACCGGCGTAGCAAATGGATCACTCCGCGGGGTGTGCACGGCAGCGTCGACTCCTTGCCGATCACCAGGCGACCAAGATTGATCGGGTGCAGCCCGTCGGCATCCTTCGCCGGATCGATACGCTCGAGCGCCGCATTCTCATCGAGGTGCCGCGGCAGCGGGAGCTGCACGATGTAGCCAGTGCAGTTGGGATCGGCGTTGAGTTCATCGATCGCCGCGTTGAGATCATCGGCGGTGGCATCGGCCGGCAGATCCTTGCGGATCGACGCGATCCCGATCTTGGCGCAGTCGGAGTGCTTGCCCTTGACGTAGGAGTGCGAGCCAGGATCGTCGCCGACGAGAATGGTGCCCAAGCCGGGCAGCACTCCGGCCAGTCTCAGCTTATCCACGCGTTCCCGAAGGTCGGCGAAGATCTCATCGCGGGTGATCTTTCCGTCGAGTCGTATCGCGCTCACTCGCCCATTGTTCCACCCGACCCCGGCGGCACCCGACCCGGGCGAGCGACGTCGACAGCCCCTCGCGGCGCCCGCGGGAACTACGAGTAATTTCGGTGGACAACACGCAGATGAACAACAGGCAGGTAGGGGAAATCGGACTTGTTCAAGATCATGTTCTATCAGCCGTGTATCCCACCTAACACCGGCAATGCGATCCGACTGGCCGCGAACACCGGCTGCGAACTACATCTGATCGAACCTCTCGGCTTCTCCATGTCAGACGCACAGGTGAAGCGAGCGGGACTCGACTACCATGAAATGGCAACGGTCACAGTTCATCCCGATATTGTGACGGCATTCACCACACTTCATCCGCTACGGGTGTTCGCCTTCACCGCACACGCCGAACGATTCCACACTGATATCGAATATCTGCCGGGTGACATCCTGCTGTTCGGACCCGAACCCACCGGGTTGCCCGACGACGTACTCGCCATGCCCGAGGTCACCGATCAGATCCGTATCCCCATGCTGGCCGGGCGCCGCTCACATAACCTGGCGAACTCCGCGAGCATCGCCGTCTACGAGGCGTGGCGGCAGAACGGATTTGGCGGAGCGGTGTAATGGGCACCGGACCGACGAAAACGCCAGCCTGATCAGCCGACCCGGAACCGTTTGGTGCGCGCGGTGGCGCCGCCGATCAGTGCCACCTTTGATTTGGGGACCCCCAGATGCTTGGCAAGCAGATCCGCGATCGCTTTATTCGCCTTGCCTTCCGTCGCCGGCTCCCGCACATAGATGGTGATCGAACCATCCGGGCCGGTTTCCACCAGCGATCCTTTACGGCTACTCGGCTTAGCTGTGACAATCACCTGCTGCACCATTGTTCTATCCCTACTCACTCACAGTAATTCAATGCCAGTCTCGTGAACTGGCACCAATCCGAAGATCCATTCGCTGTAACCGATCGGCAACCACCGTCACCGCACCCTCGGCGTTTTGCACCTTGCCGCGAACCAGCAGCGCGGTGGCCGAATGCGCTAGTTCGCGATATCGCATCCACAGTCCAACCGAACACATAACGTTCACCATACCGGTTTCGTCTTCAAGGTTGATGAATGTCACACCCGATGCCGTCGCGGGACGTTGCCGGTGCGTGACCGCTCCGCCGACGAGGATTCGGGATCCGTCCGGCACAGACAATAGCGCCTCCACCGCCAAGACACCCATTGCCTCCAGCCGTGGCCGCAGGAACTGCGTCGGATAGTTCGTCGGGGTGATCCCCGTCGCCCAGGCGTCGGTAGCGGCGAGTTCCACATCGGATAAACCCGGCAACATGGGGGTGGCCACAGCCGTGGCCAGATCGAGATGATCGACACTGGCGGTGGCCGCCGCACCAGCCTCCCACAGCGCTTGTCGTCGGCTCAGCCCGAAACACTCGAAGGCCCCCGCCCCCGCCAGCCCCTCAAGATGACGCAGTCCCAGATCGGCCCGCCGAGACAGATCGGCGATGGACTCATACGGTCCGTCGTTGCGGCATTCGATGATCCGTGCGGCGATCTCGTCACCGACACCGCGCACCGCACCCAATCCCAGACGCACGTCAAGTCCCCGGTTTTCCAGTGTCGGTGCGGCCAGCGAGGCATTGATATGTGGCCGGTGTACCGCAACCCCATGCCTGCGGGCGTCGGCGACCAGTGATTGCGGCGAATAGAAACCCATCGGCTGTGCCCGTAACAGTGCCGCACAGAACGCAGCCGGATGATGCAGCTTGAACCACGACGAATAGAACACCAACGAGGCAAAGCTCTGCGAATGACTTTCCGGGAAACCAAAATTGGCGAAGGCCGCCATCTTCTCGTAGATACGGTCGGCCACCGCACCGGTGATGCCGTGCTTACGTTCCATCCCCGCGTAGAAGCGTTGACGCAGCCGCCGCATGCGTTCGGGTGAACGTTTGGAACCCATAGCCCGACGCAGTTGATCGGCCTCGGCGGCGCCGAAACCGGCGATATCGACCGCCAACTGCATCAACTGCTCCTGAAACAGCGGCACACCCAGAGTGCGGGCCAGCGCCGGCCACATCGACGGATGCTCCACCGTCGCTTCCTCATCGCCGTTGCGGCGGCGGATATAGGGATGCACCGACCCGCCCTGGATCGGTCCGGGCCGGATCAGCGCCACCTCCACGACGAGGTCATAGAAGCATCGTGGTTTCAGCCGCGGCAGGGTAGCCATCTGGGCCCGCGACTCCACCTGGAACACCCCGACAGAATCGGCGCGGCACAGCATGTCATACACCGCTCCCTCGGTGAGGTCGAGATGAGCGAGATCGACGTGAATCCCCTTGTGTTCGGCCACCAAATCGATCGCGTAGTGCAGTGCCGAAAGCATGCCCAGCCCAAGCAGATCGAACTTCACCAGCCCGATCGCCGCGCAATCGTCCTTATCCCATTGCAGCACACTGCGGCCGGGCATCCGCGCCCACTGCGTGGGGCATACGTCGGCGAGTGGCCGGTCGCAGATCACCATGCCACCCGAGTGAATACCGAGATGTCTTGGCATTCCTTTAATTTCGCCAGCGAGATCGAGTACGTCGGCGGGCGCCGTATCCGGCTGTTTGCTCCACGCATCCTGCTGTCCGGTGCTATAGCCGAGCGCTCGGGCCATATCCCGCACCGACGAGCGGCCACGATAGGTGATCACGTTGGCCACCTGCGCACTGTAGTCACGACCATAACGCCGGTAGACGTACTGGATGGCCTCTTCGCGACGGTCGGATTCGATATCGACGTCGATATCGGGCGGTCCGTCACGTTCGGGTGAGAGGAATCGTTCAAACAGCAACTCGTTGGCCACCGGGTCGACGTTGGTGATGCCCAGCGCATAGCAGACCGCGGAGTTCGCGGCACTGCCCCGACCCTGACACAGGATGTCGTTGCGTGTGCAGAAGTCGACGATATCGGCGACGACCAGGAAATAGCCTGGGAACGTGAGGGTTTCGATAACGGCCAGCTCATGTTCGATCTGCCGGTAGGCGGCGGGATGCGCATCGGGTGCACCGTATCGGCGACGGGCGCGGGTCATGACCAAATGTCGCAACCAACTGGCCTCACTATGCCCATCGGGGACGTCGAATGGCGGTAGTCGCGGCGCGATCAGGCCGAGTTCGAAGGCACAGTCGGCGGCCAGATCCGCCGCATTCTCGATGGCATCGAGGTGGGCTGGTAACAGTCGCGCCATCTCGTCACCGCTGCGCAGATGCGCGCCCCCGACACCGGGCATCCACCCGGCGATGGTGTCGATATCGGTGCGGGCCCGCACGGCCGCCATCGCCATGGCGAGTCGGCGCCGGTGCGGGCCGGCGAAGTGCGCACCCGTGGTCGCCACGATCGGCAGCCTCAGACGCCGCGCCAACCCGGCCAGCACCGCGTTGCGTTCGTCATCGTCGGGCAGACCGCTGGCCATCAATTCGACCACCACCGAGTCACGGCCGTACCGTTCGACGAGCCCGCCCAGAGCCGCCTGTGCGCCGCCGACACCCGCCCGGTCAAGAGCGCGGCGCACCGCACCCTTGCGGCAGCCGGTGAGCACCACCCAGTGTCCGGCGGCGGCCTCGCGGGCGAGCCGCTCGACGTCGTAGCGCAGCAACCCCTTCTCGCCACCGGTCATGTGTGCGTCGGCGATGACCCGCGATAGCCGCCGGTATCCCTCGCCATCACGGGCCAGGATGAGCAGATGCTCCCCCGCCGGATCGTTGACCCCGGTACGCACCGCATCCGGCTCCAGGGACAGTTCCGCGCCGAATACCGTCGGCATCGCGAATTCTTTTGCCGCCTCAGCGAATCGGACCACCCCGTAGAAACCGTCGTGGTCGGTGATCGAGAGTGCCGTCACATCCAGGCGAACCGCCTCGGTGACCATCTCCTCCGGCATCGATGCGCCGTCGAGAAAACTGTAGGAACTGTGTGCGTGCAGTTCGGCGTAACGCACCGACGAGCGTTCCGGCGTCACCTCCGGCGCGGTGAACGGTCCACGTTTACGCGACCAGGCCGGGCTATCACTACCGTCGCCCCGGCCACAGAGTTCCCCTCGATGCTCCCCGCCGACAGGGCGCCCCGACAGCACCCGCTCCATCTCCCGCCATGTCGGCGGACCCTGGTTCCAGCCCACGAATTCATTATAGAACACACGTTCGAGTAACGGCACGCGGCGCTGCCGTATTTTTGAGTCACCAGGCGACCCAAAAATACGGCGCCGACGGTACCGTCATCGGGTGATCGACACACCGTTCCTGGCCGTGGATGTTGCCCGCCTCGACCGCAATCTCGCGACCATGGCCGACCGCAGCGCCACAGCGGGTATCGCCCTGCGCCCCCACGCCAAGACACATAAGTGCGACGAGATCGCCCGTCGCCAGATCAGCAGCGGTGCGACCGGTCTCACCGTCGCAACGATCGGCGAGGCGGAGACGTTCGCCGCGGGCGCCGCACACTCCGGCTGCACCGATCTGTTCATCGCATATCCGCTGTGGGTGACTCCCCACAAGGGTGCGCGACTGCGGGCACTCGCCGAGCAGGTGTCGCTGCGGATCGGGGTTGATTCGGTGGAGAGCGCCCGCCGTCTGGGCGCCGAACTCGGGAACGGCTGGGCTGGTGAGCACCCGCGAGTGGAAGTGGTGATCGAGGTTGACTCCGGTGCGCACCGCACCGGCGTAGCCCCGGCGGATGCCGGGACGGTGGCCGCCGGGGCCCGCGCGGCGGGGCTCGACGTTGTCGGCGTATTCACCTTTCCCGGCCATGGGTACGGGCTGGGCGAGGCCCGGCGCCGAGCCGCCGAACAAGAGGTCACCGCATTGGCGCGGGCCGCGGAATCGTTGCGCACCTACGGTATCGAGCCGCGGGTACGCAGCGGCGGATCGACACCCACCGTCGAATTCGCGGCGCCGGGTGTGCTGACCGAGATTCGGCCAGGGGTCTACCCATTCAACGATGCGCAACAGATCGAGCTGGGTTCGTGCGGATTCGACGATGTCGCGCTCACCGCGGTCGCCACCGTCGTACACCGTTCCGGTAACCGCGTCGTCGCCGACGCGGGCAGCAAGATCATCGGCGCCGACCGTCCCGGCTGGGCCAGCGGGCACGGCCGCATTCTCGACGAACCCGATGCACGGATTGTTTCGCTCTCTGAACACCACGCCGTCATCGAATATCCCACCGAGTCCGCTTCCGAAGCGATCCCCGGCCTCGGCGCGGTGATCAAGGTGATACCCAATCATGTGTGCACCGCAATGAATCTGGTGGACACCGTGGTCGCGTTCGAACCGGACACAGACCCAACGGTGTGGCCGGTGACCGCGCGGGGCGCCAACGGATAAACACACCACTTTTGCACAGAAACACCGCCTTTGGGGTGGTGTCTTTGCGTAAAAGTGGTGTGTTTGCACCACGCTCCCGCCTCACTCGTAGACTCCCTCGATCACCCAACCACCGCCGCGGTAGCACAGCAGCAGTGCCCGCGAATCCTCCAGGAGAACCTGTGCGCGGGCGGTGACACCGGCATCGTCGAGGCCGTCGGGCCATGGGCCGGCCCACCAGCTCAACGCCCAGCTATCGGACGGCAACCGAACCATGACCGGCTCGTCGGAGAATGCGCCACGGCTCGTCACACTCACTTCCCGACCAGTCGCATCCGTCACTGACACCGGAGTACGGGCGATGATCGCCGGCGTCGGCCGCGGCACCCGGCCCGGCCAGGGTGCCGACACATCCCACTCCGGAATCTTCTCTTCCCCCAACGGGATTAGCGTGATCTGCTCGGCCGGGCCACGACCTCCACCGCGCACGGGCACACGCACCGCATCACCGCCGAGCAGCCCCTGCACGCGTTCCAATGAACGTCGCGCCCGGTCAGATGGGTCTGTATCCGGGACCTCAGCCCCACCAGGCAGACCGGAACCGGTGAGCGCGTACCGTAATTCGCCCGCGTCGACGGTCTCCACCGGTTCGAGTCGCAATAGCGCGATCGGCGAATCGGGGCGGGGATCGACACCGCGACCACTACGGCCGTCGGTAAGCCAACCTTCCAGCTGCCAACGAATCCGGTCGGCGGTGGCATCGGGGGTCAACGGTTGAGCACATCGCCAAATTCTCGAATGATGTTGTCCCCGCTCGGTGATGGCCTCGACCTTGAGTTTTGTGCAGGACGTGGGCACATCGGCGAGGCGTCGGTGCAGCATGTCGGCGAGACGGCGTCCGGCGAATGCCGCCGCATCGATCCGGTCGATCGGCGGATCACACACATGCTCGATGACCAGTTCCGGCGATGGCTGCCGCGCCGACGGCGCACGTCCGGGCAGCGCATTAGCCAGGCGATGGGCGATCACCGCGTCGGCACTGAATCTGGTGGCCACATCGCGGATCGGTAGGTCGGCGAAATCCCCGATCGTCATGATGCCCAGCCGCCGCAGCACTTCGACCAGTTCGCTACGCTCCGGGGCGGATAGCGATGGCTCAGCAGCTAATTCGGCGACCGGCCGCCGGTACAGATAGGCACGGTCGCCGCCCGGTGTGACGTGATGTCCCTGGCGTGCCGCGGTAACCGCGGTGAACATCTCATCCGCCAGACCCACCTGGGATTCCACCCCGCAGGCAGAGACCCGATCGACGAGGTGCTCGGCCAACGTCGCCGTACCAGCGTGGTGACGGGCAGCACCGGACGCCGGTACCACTACAAGCCCCGGACGAAGCACCTCCACCGAGGCCACCGCGTCGGCGATGGCGGCCACCACCGGCTCAAAGAACCTCCCGTCGCGGTCGGCGTCAGCGGTGAACACCCGAATCTGCGGGCACACCGACTGCGCGTGACGTTTCCGCATCCCGCGACGTACCCCGTCCGATCGTGCGGTGGCCGAGCAGGCCATCACCCGATTGGCCGAAAGTACCGCCACCGGATGTGACGGCGGCAAGTCAGCGTCGGCAACCGCAGCGATTGCCGGCCAGTCCGGACACCAGAGCGCGAGTATCCGACCGGACATCAGTTCGCCACCGCTGCCGGATGGGTATCCAGGACCGGATATCCCGAACCGAACGCGATATCGGAGCGCGCCGCACCCACCCAGGAGATGGCACCCGAACCCGTTGCCCGCACGTCGATATCGGCGCTGCGCCGACGCCGGTCCCGACCATGCACGGTGACCCGCAACCGCATCCCACCAATTCTCCCGTGACCGCATCGCGCGGCGGAGAGATCGGCACCACCGGCCGCACCAGGTAGATGCCGATAGGTGAGCACCTGCGCGTCGAGACTCATCTGAGCACCCGGCCAGTGGCCGCCGACAACCAACAGCACCGACGCCTGCTGCCGCACCCGACCCATCACCACCCGGCAGCGTGCGGGTGCGACATCGATCCCGCGAAGGCCCAGTACCACGAGATCCATGCCGTCGAGGAGTATCGATGCGATCTCCACCGGATCCGCACCCGGATCGGGGATGGTGGCGACACGACCGAGATCGGCCCCCATCTCGGCGATCGAGAGCAAACTCAACCGGGGAAGCCCGACGATGCCGACGTGTGCCCCCGATTCCGTCGCCGCGGCGATCACCGCCGCCACCAACGACCGCGCACCGGTACAACTCACCACGCTACCTCGCGCAATTCCCTTCCCGGGAAACAGATCTGCCAGATCACCGGGCAGCCGCAGCACATCGAGCATCCGATCATCCGGTTCCGCCGACCGGCGATCAGGCGTTCCCGACAACACCGCCATCTGACGACGGAGCCGGGCGAGGGTATCGGCGCGTGCCAGCTCGGGCGATTCCGCATGGACCAACGACAAAACACTCATGACAATCCTCCTGGCCAGCGTTAATGATGCAGGCGAGCCGGGAAGTTGCTGCGCCGTCGGTCACTCATGTCACCGAATATGATCGAACGTTTTTTCGATTATAATGATCGTACGACGAGCCACCGACACTCCGCAACAGCACTTCTTCGACAATCCACAGCGCCCATTCGGCGACTCAGAACAGCGTCAGCACCTGCTGAGCCGCCGGGGTGGCAACGAGGCCCACAGACATATCGGCCACCCCAGGCGGGCTGCCACAACCTTCGTCACGATCAGCTTCGCGGCCAGCCAGACCGTAACGTATCACCAAGGGCCGCATACGATCCCGCAGCCACGATGAATACTCCGGAGTTACGTACGCACCGCGGCCGTACAGTCCACGATAGCGGCGCACCAGCGCAGGATGATGCTCGGCCAACCAACTCATGAACCACGGTTTCGTCGCGCCACGCAGATGCATCGGAAAGGCGGTAACCCCGGTGGCACCCGCATCGGCGATCGCCGACAACAACGCGTCGAGATGCGCACTCGAATCACTCAGGTAGGGAATCACCGGCGCCACCATCACATGCGGAGCCAGCCCGGCATCGGCGATCGCCCGGATCAGTTCCAGCCGCGCCCGTACCGACGGAGTACCGGGCTCGATCTGCTTCTGCAACTCATCGTCATAGAGCGCCAGCGACACCCCGATGCTCACCGGCACCTGACCGGCGACCTGCCGCAGCAACGGCAGATCACGGCGCAGCATCGTTCCCTTGGTGAGAATCGACAATGGCGTCCCCGACTCGGCAAGCGCCGAAATTACCCCCGGCATCAGTCGGTACCGGCCCTCCGCACGCTGATACGGATCGGTATTGGTGCCCAATGCCACCGTATCCCGCCGCCACGACCGCCGGCGTAATTCCTTACGCAGCACCGCAGCCACATTGAGCTTCACCACCACCTGGGTATCGAAGTCACGGCCCGCGTCGAGATCCAGATATTCATGCGTCGGCCGGGCGAAACAATACCGACAGGCATGAGTACAACCTCGAAAAGTGTTGACCGTGAATCGAAAAGGCATTCCAGATGCCTCCGGCACAGCGTTGAGCGCACTCTTGGCCAGCACCTCATGGAAGGTAATCCCCTCGAACTCCGGGGTCTGCACCGACCGAACCAGCCCGGCCCGCCCGAATCCGGGCAGCGCACCATCATCGGCTTCGACCACCTGTTCGGACCACCGCATAGCCAGAGTCGAACACACGTGCGAGATTGTGTCAAGTTTCGGTCACCGCCGTCGCAAACCCCGGAGACCGCAGCGCCCACCCCCGGCCCGCCAACACCGCACGTCAGATACCTAGACCCCCGGCTATCATCTCCCCTATGGCACTCGGCGTCGACAACTACCGCACACCGAGCCCGCACTATCTCGTGGCCGGGCGTTATCGGCTGCGCTCACGCATCGGCGGCGGCGGCATGGGCACCGTGTGGCTCGCACACGATCAACTCCTCGACCGTGACGTCGCAGTGAAACAAGTGCTCTCCACCGAGGGATTATCGGAGAATTCCGCCGAGAGCATCCGCAAACGTGCCATGCACGAGGGGCGGATAGCCGCACGGCTGGCCCACCGCAACGCGATCGCCATGCATGACGTGGCGCTCGATCGTGGTGAACCTTGGCTGGTTATGGAATATCTCCCGTCCCGCAGCGTCGCCCAGATTCTTTACACCACAGGCACAATCGGTGTCATTGAAGCCGCGAAAATCGGTGCGCAAATCGCCGACGCGATGACTGCGGCACATGCGGCGGGAATCGTGCACCGAGACATCAAGCCGGGCAACATTCTTATCGCGGAGAGCGGCCACAACGCCGGCCTAGTCAAACTCACCGACTTCGGCATCGCACGAGCGAAGGATGACGATACACTCACCCAGACTGGCGTAATCACCGGCACACCTGCGTATTTCGCACCCGAAGTGGCACGCGGAGCCGAGCCGTCGGAAACCTCCGATGTCTACTCACTCGGCGCCACCATCTATACGATGGTCGAGGGTCAGCCTCCCTTCGGCGTCGATGACGATCCACTTGTCTTGCTACGCAAGGTTGCTCGCGCACAGATCACTCCGATGACCAAGGCCGACGTACTGGCTCCAGTGTTGCTGCATATGCTCGAACCGAGTCCAACCAAACGAATCTCCATGGCACAAGCCCGCGATGAACTGGTGCGGGTGGCTTCGGGCGGCCACGCCAGTGCCGATCAGGTCCTCACCGGCCGGCTGCCCCGGCACCTGACACCACGCGCCGCCCCCAGCTACATCCCGCCCAACCTCACTGGAGCCAACCTCACTGGATCCAACCGGGCACCGGGAGCGCCGCAGCGCCCCCTGCCGACGAATATCCCACCATCGAAGACCCAGCAGCCACGTCGATCCGCGGTGCTTTCCACCCCGGTGCTGGTGCTCACTGCCGTGGCCTTCATCGTCGTGCTTGCCGCGGTGATCGCGGTTGCCGTCGCTGCGGCCCACTGAAGCTAGTGCTGGCCCGCTGAGGTCCTAGCCCAGGCCAAGCGTGGTCGGGACCGGGCTACTCCCATTCGATGGTGCCCGGCGGTTTGCTGGTGACGTCGAGAACCACGCGGTTGACGTCGGGCACCTCGTTGGTGATGCGGGTGGAGATCGCCTCAAGGACGTCGAAGGGTACCCGGGTCCAGTCCGCGGTCATCGCATCCTCGCTGGAGACCGGCCGCAGCACGATGGGATGCCCGTAGGTGCGTCCGTCACCCTGCACGCCGACACTGCGCACGTCGGCGAGCAGCACCACCGGACACTGCCAGATCTGCTGGTCGAGTCCCGCGGAGGTGAGTTCCTCACGCGCGATGAGATCCGCCTTACGCAGGATCGCGAGCCGGTCGGCGGTCACCTCGCCGACGATGCGGATGGCCAGACCCGGGCCGGGGAACGGCTGACGGCCGACGATCTCCTCGGGCAGCCCCAATTCCCGGCCGACAGCCCGCACCTCATCCTTGAACAGCAAACGCAACGGCTCAACGAGACTGAATTCGAGGTCGTCGGGCAGCCCTCCCACATTGTGGTGGCTCTTGATATTGGCCGTTCCGCTACCGCCACCGGATTCGACGACGTCGGGGTAGAGCGTGCCCTGCACCAGGAATTCGACGGCGCCACCGTCGCTGGCGCGGTCACCGAGCACATCGCCGACGGCCCCCTCGAATGACCGAATAAACTCGCGGCCAATGATTTTGCGTTTCGCCTCCGGGTCGGTCACCCCCGACAACTCACGCAGGAACACATCGGCGGCGTCGACGGTGACGAGTTTCGCGCCGGTCGCGGCGACGAAATCATGCTCAACCTGTTGGCGTTCACCGGCACGCAGCAGTCCATGATCGACGAATACACAGGTCAGCCGATCACCGATAGCGCGTTGCACCAGTGCCGCAGCGACGGCGGAATCGACCCCACCGGATAGTCCGCAGATCGCCAACCCATCGCCGATCTGGTCGGCGACGGCGTCGATGAGGGTGTCGGCGATATTCGCTGGCGTCCACGTGGGCTCCAGGCCAGCGATCTCATAGAGGAAACGCGTCAACACCTGCTGCCCGTGCGGCGTATGCAGCACCTCGGGGTGGTATTGCACACCCGCCATCCGCTTAGCGACACATTCGAACGCCGCCACCGGCGCACCCGGCGTCGAACCGGTCACCGTGAATCCGTCGGGAGCCACCTGCACGGCATCGTTATGGCTCATCCACACCGGCGCGCTGGCGTCCAGTCCTTGATGGAGCACGCCTGCGCCGTTGACGGTGAAGGTGGTGCGACCGAATTCGCGTCCACCGGTGTTGGCCACCTCGCCGCCGAGACCTGCGGCCATCGCCTGAAAGCCGTAGCAGATACCGAATACCGGCACCCCAAGCTCAAGGATCGCCGGATCGATATTGGGAGCGTCCTGCGCGTACACCGATGCCGGGCCCCCGGAGAGGATCAGCGCCAGCGGCTTACGTTCTTTGATCTCCGCCACGGTGGCATCGTGGGAGATCACTTCCGAATAGATCCGCGCCTCACGCACCCGTCGCGCGATCAATTGCGCGTACTGGGCGCCGAAATCGACGACGAGCACCGGGCGGGGGCCATCAACGGGGCCCGCAGCGAAAGATTCCGTCACCGCTTCAGTCTATGCGGCCCGGCCTGGCCGGTTGATCGGGACGGGGGCCAAGCAGGTACCGCCGGTCACGCATGTGCGCACAGACAAAATCAATGTGCGTACAGACAAGGTACCGCCGCGAGAGTCACTGACCTCACACTCGGCCTCGGCATGCCGACGTGGAATACTCGATCACCACCATGAGCATGACATTGAACCGAGAAAAATCCTGGTCACTGACCATTACCGACCTCACCCAGGCCGCGGTGTTCGCGGCATTGATCGCCGCGCTGGGGCTGCCCGGCACCATCACCGTCGGCTCGGCGGGCGTACCGATCACGTTGCAGACGCTCGGCGTGATGCTTGCGGGCGCGATCCTCGGACCGAAGAAGGGCACGCTGGCGGTCGCGATATTCATGGTGCTCGCCATCGCGGGACTGCCAATCCTCTCGGGCGGACGCAACGGACTCACCGCGCTGTCCTCACCGACCGCGGGCTTCTTCGTGGGATTCCTGCCCGGCGCGTTGGTGATCGGGCTACTCACCGCACTGATGATGCCGCGCTACCGGATCGTGCCCGGTGTGGCTGCCAACCTTATCGGCGGTGTGCTGGTGGTGTACGCATTCGGCACCATCGGACTGATCGTGCGCACCGACCTGACGCTGTGGGCAGCGATCTCCGTCAACGGATGGTTTATCGCCGGTGACGTCGTCAAGGCGATCGTGACCGCGCTCGTCGCCTCGCAGGTGCACCGCGGCCGACCCGGCCTGATCACCGGGCTACGCAGATCCCGGCCTGCGGCGACCAGCTGAAGCCCACCGCGATGACGATCGAATTCCGCGACGTCTCGCACTCATTCGGCCAGCGGCCGGTGCTGCACAACGTTTCGCTCAGTATCACCGAGCGGCGGGTGGGCATCATCGGCGCCAACGGCAGCGGCAAATCCACGTTGGCTCGAATGATCAACGCGCTCATCGTCCCCGACGCGGGCACAGTCACGGTGAACGGGCTCGACGCCGCTCGCCGTCGGCGCGAGGTGCGCAGGCAGGTCGGGTTTATCTTCGCCGACCCGGACCGGCAAATCATCATGCCGACCGTCGGCGAAGACATCGAATTATCGTTGACCCGATCCGGACTCGACCGCGCCGAGCGTAGGCGGCGGGCAGCCGATGTCGCAGGCCGATTCGGACTCGGCGAGCACACCGATCATCCCGCCGGACGTCTCTCCGGCGGCCAGAAACAGTTACTGGCACTCGCCTCGATTCTGGTCACCGAACCACAGATCATCGTCGCCGACGAGCCGACAACTCTGCTCGATCTACGCAATGCGCGGATGCTGCGCCGCGTCTTCGCCACACTCGCGCAGCAACTCGTCGTCGTCAGCCACGATCTGGAACTCGTCGAGGATTTCGATCGCGTACTGGTGATCGACGAGGGCCGCGTAGTTCTCGACGACACCCCCGATATCGCGGTGCCCGCCTATCGGAAGATGATGGCGTGAATCCGCTCGGCACATATATGCCGGGCACCAGCGTGCTCCACCGGCTTTCGCCCGGAATTAAGCTGGCCGCACTGGCGGCGGCGATTCTGGCCGTCTCGCTGTTGGTGCGCACGCTATCCGCACTCGCCGTCGCCACGGCTGCGGTGACTCTGCTCTATGGGGTCGCGGGCGTCGGCCCGATCACCGCATGGCGGCAGTTGCGGCCCTCACTGTGGATTCTCGCCTTCATCACGGTCTTTCAGACGATCTTCACCGACTGGCGACGGGCCGTGGTGGTCTGCGGCATTCTCGCCCTGTCGATCTTGCTTGCGGCCGTGGTGAGCCTGACGACCCGCACCACCGACCTCCTCGATTCACTTAACCGGGCACTACATCCACTGCGGCGGTTCGGGATTCGTACCGACCTGATCGCTCTCGCGCTGGCACTGACCATCCGGGCCATCCCCTTGATCGCCGAGATCACCACACAGATCGACGAAGCGCGCCGCGCCCGCGGCCTAGCGCCCGGGCCACGAATCCTGGTAGCGCCCATCATCCTTGCCGCACTGCGTACCGCCGACGCCTTCGCCGAAAGCCTCGCCGCGCGCGGACTGGACTAGAGCGGGGGAAATATTGCACTGGCGACTGTTAGGTGTCTCTACCTAGGATCTTCTGATGCATCACGCAGTGAATGTACGGCCCGCACGCATCGAAGATGCCAGTCAGATGGCCCGGGTTCATGTGGAATCGTGGCGACAGACATACCGCGGACTGATGCCCGACGAGGTGTTAAATGATCCAGGACTCCTCTCGATGCGGACCCGATTCTGGACCGAGGCACTCACCAATCAGCGTTATGCGCACAACCGAGTGGCCGTGGCTGAGCGTAATGGCAGTGTGATCGGCATAGCGATGTCAGGGCCTCCGCAGCGCGAAGGCGACTGGGACCACGAGCTATTCGTTCTCTACGTCGACGCCAAAGATCATGGTTCCGGGGCCGGTCAGCTCCTCCTCGACGCCGTCCTCAACGCACAGGAATCGGCTGTCCTATGGGTTGCCGATCCCAATCCGCGCGCCCAAGCGTTCTACCGCAAAGCCGGATTCACACCCGATGGCACAACCCGCACCGACGACGGAGTGCGGGCAGTCCGCATGATCCGGTTACCTTGGCCAAACACGCCCGCCACATCACCGGCCCGCAACGTCGGGCGTGAGAAGTGAATCATCTTGATACTCAGCGAGATTCCAACCAGTATTCCGATTAGTCACCTATGCGGGACTGGAAACGGATGAGGTAGCCGTCGGGGTCGGCGACGAGAAACTGCTCAACTACCACAGCCTTTCCATTGACGCGATACCACTTCGTTTCAGGTTCCATAAACAGCGGGTAGTTCGCTGCGGCAAGTGTGGCAACGATGGGCGCGAGCCCATCCACTGCAATTTGCACGTTGATACCCCGACCCCAGGGATGCTCCAGCGGAGCCGAAATCCATTTCCGCCCAACGCCACGCTGCTCAAGCATCACGTGCGCGGCGCCCCGGGAGATATAAGCGAATCCTTCCTCGGGGCGCTGGTAATCGACAACGAAACCGCACAGGTCACACCAGAACCGAAGACTCCGGGGCGTATCGGTCACCAAGAGTTCGGGGACCAGTGCGGGATCGAGAGCGGGGTTCACACCCATCATGCTCTCAAACGCCTCACCGTTCCCGACGCGCATACCCGAATGTCGGCGACACCGATAGCATCGTGAATGTGCAGACGTGGCATCGGGGCCGACTCACGCAAGCCCAGTCAGCAAACATCGACCGATGGCTTCCCGGTGTCGGTCTGCATGCCGATCTGAGTTGGGGGCTGGTCGATACCGTCGTTTTCGATGTCATCTCTGAGCGGGGACGGTTCGTCATCAAGGCCGCCGGCCCCAACAACCACCACATCGGCCGCGAGATCACCGCGCACCAGGGTTTCACCCGACCATTGGTCGAGACCGGGCACGCAGCGCAGCTCGAATACCACGACCGGACCTGCAATCTTCTCGTGACGCGGTATGTGGAGGGATCATTGGTCATGGGGTCCGCGGCCGAATTCGATCCCGAAATCCATCGGCAAGCCGGTCATCTGGCCCGCATCTTTCATGATCAGGCCGGGCGCACCGATCCGGAGTGGGAGGCCGCAGCCGTCACCAAATCCCTGTCCTGGCTGGCGAATCCACATAGAATCGATCCCGCATTGGTTGCCCGGCTGCGGAGCATTCTGACCGCCTACCGCCCGCATCCGGTCACCGTGGTACCCACACACGGCGACTGGCAGCCACGCAATTGGCTCCACCATGCAGGAACTGTCAAGGCCATAGATTTCGGGCGGTTCGATTGGCGCCCGGCCGCAAGTGACCTCTGCCGTCTCGCGGCCGGACCATGGCGAGATCACCCGCACCTGCAAGAAGCATTCCTCGACGGGTACGGGCGAGACCCCAGAGCCGAACAACAGTGGCACATAATGACTTTGCACGAGGCCATCGCCACGGCCGTCTGGGCCTATCAAGTCCACGACGAGCAGTTCGAACGGCAAGGGCATCGCATGATCGCCGATGCCTTGCACCACTACGGATACTGAGCGACCACCCCGATAATCATCGGCCCAGAACCAGCCGGACACCAGCGATGGAGCGGGCCGGCGGACCCGATCAACTCGCCCCGCATCAACTCACATCAACGTGCACCACCGGTTCGATGGGCAGCCGTAACGCCGCCGGAGCACCCTCCGGGACAATGGGATTGCGTGGCGCCACCGGCGCCAAACGCACATACGGGCTCTGCTGATCGGGCCGCCGATCAGCCTCACCCTTATTGGGCCACAACGATATAGCGCGTTCGGCCTGCGCGGAAATCGTCAGCGACGGATTCACCCCGAGATTCGCCGACACCGCAGCCCCATCGGTAATGTGCAAAGTCGGATAATTCCACACCCGGTGATAGGGGTCGATCACGCCGGTATCGGGTCCGCCGGAGATCGCGCAGCCACCCAGATAGTGTGCCGTCAACGGCATATTGAAGACGTCACCCCAGCTACCGCCGCACATTCCGTCGGGCAGGATCTGCGCCATCCGCCGAGCGGCGTCATTTCCCGCGGGAATCCACGTCGGGTTCGGCTCACCATGCCCCTGCCTGCTCGTAATGTATCGGAACGGCCCACGCCTGCGCAGCACGGTGGTCAACGAATTGTCACTCGACTGCATCACCAATGCGATCACCGAGCGCTGGCTCCACTTACGTACATAGAGCAACCGAAACAGCGTCGACGGTTTGCGGGCGATCTCGACAAAAAACTGGCGTAACCGGTAACCGATCGTTCCGCCGGCGGTGAGCACTGTCTGCAAGTACGCGATCGCGTTGCTGCCCTTGCCATATCGAACCGGCTCGATATGGGTATTCGGCTCCGGATAAAACGATGAGGTAATCGCTACGCCATGCGAATAGTCATGCTCGGGATCATATTTACCGGCGCTGGCCCCCAGGATCGATTCGGAATTGGTGCGCGTCAGCCTGCCCATCGCATCGGAAATCCTGGGCAGCGTGGTGGCCTTGGCGTGATGCAACAACTTCTGCGTATTGAACGTCCCCGCGGCCACCACGACCTGATCGGCGGTGAAAGTACGACGACGCGCTCCTAGCGACCCCCAGGCCGCCGAGTTACGGGTGTACACCTCCCAGACTCCGTCGGCGCGCTGGGCGAGACCGGTGACGGTGGTGCGGTCGACGATTCGCGCGCCATGACTCTCGGCGAGGCCGAGATAATTCTTCAGCAGCGTATTCTTCGCGCCGACCCGGCAACCCGTCATACACGCACCACATTCCGTGCATGCGGTGCGTGCCGGCCCGACCCCGCCGAAATACGGATCGGGTACCGTTTCACCCGGCTCCCCCGCGAATCCTGTTCGCGCACCGAAGAACACGCCAACCGGAGTCGGCCGGAAGGTGTCACCGACACCCATCTCCTCGGCCACCTGACGCATCACCCGATCGGACTCGGTGACGGTGGGATTGGTGACGACACCGAGCATCCGGCGAGCCTGATCGTAATGAGGGGAGAGTTCGCCATCCCAGTCGGTAATGTGGCTCCACTGTTGGTCAGCGAAAAATGCCGGCGGCGGCTTGTAGAGAGTATTGGCGTAATTCAACGATCCACCACCCACTCCGGCGCCCGCCATGATCATCACATCCTTAAGCGCATGGATACGCTGGATGCCGAACAGACCGAGCCGCGGCGCCCACAACCACTTATGGAGTCGCCAACTGGTTTTCGCGAACTCATCGTCGGCGAAGCGTCGGCCGGCTTCGATCACCGCAACGCGGTACCCCTTCTCCACGAGGCGCAGCGCGGCGACACTACCGCCGAATCCGGAACCGATAATGACCACGTCGAAGTGGGTGGAACTGTGATGGTGGGCTGCCATGCGAACATACTAACGCCTATTGTCACATAGTGTGACGTCGGTCTCAGGTGCGTCGACACAAAAACACCACTTTTACGCATACACACCACCTATAAGGCGGTGTTTCTGCGTAAAAGTGGTGTGTATGGCCTCAGGCGCGCACCGACAACCCCACGCGCTGGAATTCCTTGAGATCGGAGTAGCCCGCCTTGGCCATCGAACGACGCAGCGCGCCGACGAGATTGAGCTCGCCGTAAGAATCGTCGGAAGGCCCGTTGAGCACCGCCTCCAGGCTCGGGCGATCCTCATCGGTAGCCACCTGCAACAACGCACCACGCGGTGTATCGGGATGTGCGGCCGCCGACGGCCAGTACCATCCGCGCCCCGGAGCCGACGCCGCCGCCGCCAACGGTGTGCCTATCACCGCCGCATCCGCACCGCAGGCGATCGCCTTAGCCAGATCACCCGAGGTGTGCAGGTCGCCGTCGGCGATCACGTGCACGTAGCGGCCACCTGTCTCATCGAGATAATCGCGGCGCGCAGCGGCGGCATCGGCGATGGCAGTGGCCATCGGCACACCGATACCGAGCACCTCACCGGTGGTGGTGGCCCCGGCAGCCGCGCCATAGCCGACGATCACGCCGGCCGCACCAGTGCGCATGAGATGCAATGCGGTGCGGTGATCATGCACGCCGCCCGCAATCACCGGCACATCGAGCTCTGCAATAAATGTCTTGAGATTCAACGGTTCTCGTTCCGCCCGCGCCACATGCTCGGCCGAAATGATGGTGCCGTGCACGACGAGGATCTCCACGCCCGCCGCCAGCAACGCCGGCGTGAGTTCAGGGGCGTGCTGCGGAGACACACGGACGGCCGTCGTCACACCGGCCTCCCGCACGAAAGCCACCGCCTCGGCCAGCAGTGCCGGATCCAGTGGGGCCCGATGCAACTCCTGCAGATAACGCACCGCCGCCCGCGGGTCGGGGTTGCTCGTCGCGATCTCGATCAAACGCGCGATCTTGTCTTCGACGTCGCGGTGACGAGCCCACAAACCCTCACCGTTGATCACACCAAGCGCGCCGAGCTTGCCCAATTCCACCGCCACCTGCGGAGAGACGAGAGCGTCGGTGGGGTGACTCAGGATCGGGGAGGCAAACCGGTAGGCGTCGATCTGCCAGGCCGTCGACACCTCTTTCGAAGACCTCGTCCGCCGCGAGGGCACGATACTGAGATCGTCGAGCTCGAAGGTCCGGCGGGCCGTCCGCCCCATGCCGATATCGATCAGGTCACGCACGGTTGCGCCTTTCTGCTGCACACATGTCTACGCGCACCGGGTACCCATGAGAGCATGCCGGCGCAGGGGGGGATATTCAGCGCGAATAGTAGTTGGGCGCCTCAGCGGTCAAGGTGATGTCATGCGGATGCGATTCCTTGAGTCCGGCAGCAGTGATCTGCACGAACCGTGCGTGACGCAGATCATCGATAGTCGACGATCCGGTATAGCCCATGGCGGCGCGTAGCCCGCCAACGAGTTGATGGATCACCTGGCCGAGCGGACCACGGAACGGCACCCGGCCCTCAATACCCTCGGGCACCAGCTTTTCCTCGGCCAGAACATCATCCTGGAAATAGCGGTCCTTCGAGTACGACTTGGCCTGCCCCCGACCCTGCATCGCACCCAGTGACCCCATCCCGCGGTAGCTCTTGAACTGCTTACCGTTCACCAGGATCAGATCACCCGGAGCTTCCGCGGTACCCGCGAGCAGCGATCCGAGCATCGCCGTCGACGCGCCCGCGGCGAGAGCTTTGGCGATATCCCCGGAGTACTGCAGACCGCCGTCGGCGATCACCGGGACGTCGGCCTTCTGACACACCGCGACGGCCTCCAGGATCGCCGTGATCTGGGGGGCACCCACACCGGCCACCACGCGCGTGGTGCAAATCGACCCCGGACCCACACCGACCTTCACCGCGTCCGCGCCGACGTCGACGAGAGCCTGCGCGGCTTCCCGGGTGGCGACATTACCGCCGACGATCTGCACCCGGTCACCGATTTCGGCCTTGAGTTTGGCCACCATGTCGAGAACGAGACGATTATGTGCGTGGGCGGTATCGACGATGATCACGTCAACACCGGCATCCGACAATGCCATCGCGCGGTCCCACTGGGTATCTCCGGTGCCCACCGCGGCACCCACGAGTAACCGGCCGTCGGAATCCTTGGTGGCATACGGATGCTGCTCGGTCTTAACGAAGTCCTTCACCGTAATCAGCCCGGTGAGCTTGCCGTTGCCATCGACGATGGGCAGCTTCTCCACCTTGTTACGGCGCAGCAGGCCAAGCGCAGCCTCCGCCGACACACCCTCCTGCGCGGTGATCAGCGGGGCCTTGGTCATCACCTCCGACACCGGACGACGCTGATCCACCTCGAACCGCATATCGCGGTTGGTGATGATGCCGACCAGTTCGCCGCGCTCGTCCACTACCGGCAGACCGGAAATGCGGTAACGCGCGCACATCGCGTCGACCTCGGCAAGGGTGTTACTCGGCGAACAGGTGACCGGATCGGTCACCATACCCGCCTCCGACCGCTTGACCGTCTCCACCTGCGATGCCTGATCCTCGACCGACAGGTTGCGGTGCAGCACGCCCATACCCCCGGCGCGAGCCATCGCGATGGCCATCCGCGATTCGGTGACGGTATCCATCGCCGAACTCACCAGCGGCACCCGCAGGGTGATGTCACGGGTAACTCGTGAAGAGGTATCCACCTCGCTGGGAATCACGTCGGAGGCCGACGGCAGCAAGAGGACGTCGTCGAAGGTCAGGCCGAGCATTGCGACCTTGCCGGGATCATCTCCACCGGTGCGAACGTGCGTCATCGTTCTATGGTATCGGCAATGCTGACGCCTCCGTCGCCACCCTCAGGTCACCGTGGTGCCACCGCGTCCCCCCGGCGATGATGCTTCCATACGCCAAAGACCGCATGTCATGTCATCGATCTGTGGAGCCGGTGCGGTGGATCTCGCCCGGAATCGGCTACCGTGGTGGGGTGCGTGATCATCTGCCCCCGGGCCTCCCACCTGACCCGTTCGCCGACGATCCCAGCGATCCGGCCGCGGTACTCGACTCCATGGAGCCGGGTATTCCGCTCGACGAGAACGAGCGTCTGGCGGTCGAAGAGGATCTCGCCGATCTGGCGGTCTACGAATCCCTACTCGCCCACCGCGGCATCCGCGGCTTGGTCGTGGTCTGCGATGACTGCCAGGAAGATCACTACCACGACTGGGACATGTTGCGCGCCAACCTGCTTCAGTTATTGATCGACGGCACGGTACGCCCACACGAGCCCGCCGTCGACCCCCGACCCGATGCGTACGTCACGTGGGATTACTGCCGTGGATACGCCGACGCACACAGCCACCTCGACGACGAGCACTAAGCGGCGACGAGCACTAGGTAGGGCGTGCGCCACTACCCACTCGGCCACCACTCACTCGGCCACC
>JASGFW010000030.1:0-34926 GCA_047605305.1 Gordonia sp. (in: high G+C Gram-positive bacteria) | reverse complement strand
TCGACAGGCCGGCACCGCCATCGGTGGCGGGTAACCGCAACGCCGGTAGACGTGCGGTGCGGATGACGGAAAATCCCTCGTATGAACGTACATCCGGGCGTCTAGCTCGTGCGATTCGACCCACGGCATCGGCAAATTCGACGGATCGAGGATGCGGTGGAACACTATCGTGCGCACTAGTGGACATGGCGAAACTTTCCGACAATGACGGTCGCTACCGTCGGCTCAGGACCGACGTCTCGGTGCGGGCGACTCACCGGTCAGCAGATAGCGGCCGATCGACGCGGCACGGTGGTCTACCGGATCATGCAGTGTGTGCGTTCGAATATCACGCCAGTAACGATCAAAATCATACTCGCGCTTGGTAGAACGAGCACCCATTGCCTGATATATCCGCTGGGTCGTTTCCAATGCGACGCGCGTCGACACCACCTTCACTCCGCTGACCCGAATCGCCAGACGGTCACACAGTTCCGCGTTCAGATCGTCTCGACGCTGCCATGCCGCATCGAAGTCGTGAGCGACATCGAGCAGGGCCGACCAGAGAACATCGTGATCGGCGGCGATTTCGCCGTATAACCGCAAGATGTGCGGATCGCCAACCGCCTCCGTGACACCGCCGGGTACGTAGGGTCGGGTCTTGGTGCGGGTGTACTCGGCAGCTGCCTGCAGTGCGCCACGGGCGATTCCGAGGTAGGTGAAGGAAAAACTCAGCTGAGCGAGCGGACCAAACAGGGCATGCTGGTTATATCCAGCCAGACCGGCCTCAAGGCTGCCCGGCTCACCCAGTATGTCTCCTTCGGATACTCGCACATCGCGCAGACGTATTCCGCCGCTGTCGGTTTGGCGTAATCCCAGCGCATCCCAGTCCCGTAGAATTTCGACTCCCTCCCGATCGGCCGGGAGTAGTACCTGTACGGCTTTGCCGTCCTCGTTGCTGGCGGCAACCAGGATCACATCGGCGGTACCCGAACCACTCGCGAAATCCTTTGCCCCGTTGAGCACGTAACCGCCCTCGACAGCGCGCAGCAGGGTTCGCCGGTCATCGACATGAGCGTTCTGCTCGCTGGATGCGTTACCGACGTACAGCCCCTCGGTGATGACCCTGGGGAAGAACTGCTGACGTTGGTCGTCGTCGGCGAAGTTGTCGAAAAGGGCGAGATTGTCGAGATGGTAGTTGAGCAGATTGCCGACGGATCCGTCTGCCGCAGAAATTTCGGCGACAACCTGCAGCGCGGTGCGCCAGGAGTGTCCCGGTCCGCCGTATTGGGTCGGTATCACAAGGGTGAGTAATCCGTTCCGGCGAAGAAGGTCGACCTCACCAATAGCACTGCCGCCCTTACGATCACGTTCACTGACGGTCTCCCGCAATTGTGCGGCGACCGTACGCGCCGTCTCCAGCACCGAGTCCACAGTCCCCACCCGAGCGTGAATTGTGGGGACTTCCCTGATGTTCGGCATTGACGCGCACTCCCTTGTACCTGGCAAATGAAGACCCGGGGATGGTATCTGGCACCACAGGGTTAGGGGTATACCCGTTCGGGGTTATCGGATGATCGCGCCAATGTCGGCTGCTGCGCCGGATGCCGTGCCATGCCCCATCGCCGCGGCATGACTATTGCCGCTTTCCACGATTGATGAGACACAGCAATGATGGCTGTCACATTCCACCAGATATTGGTCTCAATGATTTTATCACTCCACTTTTTCTACAAAGTCTGCTTAGGCTCGGAACTCAGTAAAGGATCCGAAATGTGCGGAACACACGGTTACAGCGGCTTCCGCCGACGGCACGTGGACCAGCCCAGAAGAGCCACACGCGAACGCGATCGTGTCGATCGCGAGGGGGAAAATGATGTCTGCTTTGCGAGTACGCGCGCTCATTGCGACATCCGGGGTGATCGCCGTGGTGGGGGCGTGTGCCACCCTGGGTGTCGGTTCCGCGGCAGCCGCCCCCACACCCATCAACGGAACGCTCTCCATCGCCAGCGGATCCTGTGCCAACGGCACCGCAACCGGCTCCTTTTTCCGGATGATTCTGCCGGCCGGAAACACGTCGGGACCTTTCCTATCCAACAGTGACTCGACCTGCTCGGATAAAACGATCACGCTGCTGTCTCCCGGCACGGATGGCGGCCTACGTAGCGGCTCCTATCAGCCACAGCCCGCACAAGCCTTTGATGCACAGGGCAATGCGGTGGCGGGCAGTGTCACCAATCCGGTCAAGTTCTATGGTGTGGGCTTCGCCACGGCTACCAACCCCACCGACCCGCAAACCGGCAGGTCTACCGGACGACCGCAGCTCTATCTCGATGGCTCAACCATCAGTGGCGATCTCAGTGCTTTCGGGGTCACCTGGAATAAGCAGGTCTTCAATCAGGGATCTCCTAAACCTGGCGGGAGTTATCCCGGGAAGACGACCGCCGTGCGCGGCCAATACGATGCTTCGACCGGTACGTACCAACTGGAATGGACCAGTCAGATCGTCGGCGGGCCGTTCAACAACTTCACCGGGCTGTGGCATCTGACCGGGCAGCTTTCGGGAGCTCCGGTGGCTGCCCCTACCGCGGCGGCGGCACCCACCGGGCTCGCCCAAAACGGGGTGACCCAAAACGGGGTGACCCAGAACGGGACAGCGCAAGCGGGTGGAGCCCAGGCCTCGGTGGCCCAAAACGGGGTGACACAGGTGCCGGCCGCCGGTGCGCCGACACCCGCGGCCGCGCCGGTTGCTCCCGTCATCGCCACGGTTCCGGCTCCACATGTCACCGTCGAGGCGCAGCAGGCTACGGGGCCGCTGACCTCCCGCTGGTTCGTCGTGGCGCTCCTGCTACTCGTCGCGATTGCCTCAGCGCTACTGAGCAACGCTGATCGGTTGTTCCGTCGTGACCGAACCGGCGACTGAATCACGTCGGCGTGATTGGCCGCGCGGAGGTGATCGGCAACCACTTGAGCTTCCCGCAGCCGCACCCCTCACCCGCAAGGCTGATCCCTGGGCCAGCTCGCGCGGGCGACAACCTGCGTTCGTGTTGCTGATCATCGGCATCATCCTCGTTGTCGCCCCGTTGGCCGGGGGATTATTTTCCGATGTCGCCGCAGGTAAACAGATGCTCGACGAGTTCTCCCCACGACTACAGGCAGCCCAACTCGACTCCTACCGCGACGACGTGACATTGCTGCGCGACGCCGCCACCGGACTCTCCCGGGTGTATGCCGCGCAATCGATACCATCGGGCGCCTATCCCGCGATAGATGACTACCGTGCACAATCGCCGGCCATCCTGCGGCGTGCCGATGATCTGTTGGCACGCATCACTTCCGGAGTGCCCAACTATCGTCGGGTGGCTGCAATCGGCGGATTCGACCGAATTCCGTTGCTGTTGCTCGCCGTTGGTACGGCACTCATCATTGCGGGCAGCACCCTGCTTTTCGGTCGATCCACACACGCCCGCCGCGCATGGTCAGCGGCGGGTATCGCCGGACTCGTGCTCGTCGCCTACCCGTGGGTGGGCGGTCTTGTCGCCGCAGGCAATTCCGGCGAGCAGATGTTGCGCACATTGGCACCGGTCATGACGGCAGCCAACGTCCGCACGTTGCAAAACGACTTTGTGGTCGTCGTTACCGCGGTGGGCGTTCTCGACACCGAGTTCACCAAGGTCCACACCACCGGAACCGACGGCGCAGCCATCAACGCGTTACGCACGAACTGGCCACGCGTATCCGGTGACCTCGCCGATCTGGTCGGAACCGTCAACAACAATCTCGACAACTATGACGCACTGCGCGCACTCGACGCAGTCAGCCGACCAGTGGGTATCAGCGGATTCGTCGGACTGGGCTGGTTGCTTCTCACACTCGGGTTGCTCATCGCACTCGTGGCAGCTGCTGGGCTCATTCGGCAACGTAGACCAGCGAAAATGAGGGAGAAACCGAGAATGAGGCAGGAACACAGTGTCGCTACACAGTAATCGGCCAGTACACGGTACCCGCATGCACGCGCCCGCCCCTCGTCGTATTCGACGCCGTGGCATACGGTTACGAGCCGCTGTTGTCGCGGTGGTGCTCACCGCCTGCGGAGCCGGATCCCTCACCGCATGCGGCGACGATACGACTTCGGTTTCCGATGGCGAACTCGTCGGACTGTTCCGTTTCGATCCCGGAGTTGTCAACCACGGGAAGGTGACCGGCACCTACTTCCGGATGATCCAGCCCGGCGGCAACCCCACGGACGGACCGTTCATGGTGAACGCCAATTCACCCGCCGATGGCGGTAAAGCCACGCTGCTGACACCGGGCGTCTCCGGCGGACTACGCACCGGCGGATACCAGTCCCAGCCCCGGCCGGCATTCGACGCCGACGGCGGATCATTGGCCACCGCGATCACCAAGCCGACGAAGTTCTTCGCGGTGGCCTTCAGCATCTCAACCAATCCGGTGGATCCGCAGACCCACACCCCGGTGGCGCCACCGACGATCGTTTTGTCCAACGGTGCGTTAACCGCAGATTTATCGTCCTGGGCGGCGTCGTGGAACCGCCAGGACTTCAATCAGGGTGCCCCCAAACCGGTGTCATCCACCGCGGCAAAGGCACCCGGTGCGCAACAGGCTCAACGCGCCTGGGATTGGGTATCGGGCAGATGGCTCGATTCAGTGCCTAAGGCCACCGTCACCGGAGCGGCCGCGCACGGCACCTTCGACCCGAAAACCCATCGGTTCACCTTGGATTGGACGAGTCTGATCGTGGGCGGGCCATTCAACAGCTTCACCGGGCGCTGGCATGTGGAAGGCATTTTTGAACCCTCGGCTCCAGCACCGCAGAGCAGTGGGATTCCCTCCTCGACACCGAAACCGTCATGAAAGTTCCATCGTGAAAGTTCCGTCGTGAAAGTTATTGAGTCCATAGGCGATCTTCGATACACCGGAGACATCATCGAGGGGGGATCCGATGTCGGAACCACATACCAGTAGCCCTGCGCGGCGCGCAGAAAAACATCCTGACCGGTCCGCTCTGGTCGTGCGGGTGCTCGCGGGCAGTGCGATCGTGGCGGCGGTCGCCGTAGCGATTCTCATCCCGTCAAACGAAAAGACCAGCTACCGCACCGTTGCCGCGAGCGCCACAACGACAAGTCCCGCAGCAGCGGGACCACTGTCGGCGCGGCCCACACATGTCACAGTGCCCACAATCAGCGTTCCCCCGGCCGGTGCGGCAACACCGGGAGCGCCAGCACCGGGTAACGCGCAGGTGCCGGTGGCTGCCGGGATCGCCCTATCTCCTGGAATTGCCCTATCTCCTGGCACCGGAACGAATCCGGCGATCACCGTCCCCGGTAGTACAACGAATCCCGGTGCCGCAGTTGCACCCGGCACCGGGGTACCGCTGGGATCAGCGCAAACTCCGGGTGGCACTACCCCGATTGTTCCCGGTGTGAGCGGCGAAACCCCGCTACCGCAGCAGCGTCCATGCTCGGTGGGGTGGCCGGCCCCCGGGCCTGATCAGCAAGGCGGCTTGGCGTCGTTCATCAGCCTTGCCCCCTTTGCCGGGCCGTTCACCTCGGAGGCCTTCGCGTTGGGCTCGGTGTATCAGCCTGTGCTGCAACTCGCCGGGCCGGTGATCGCCGAAATCGAGCCGCTCATCGCGGCAAATCTGGGTTGGATCAATCCGCTGATCGGTCGGGTACAAGTCGTGGAAGCCGCTGTGCTGGAAGCGATCTTGCCGTATTACGGCCCATACCGGCAGCAATTGCTCAATGCGGAGGTGGGCCTGGCAAAGCAACTCACCCCCGTTCTGCAGCGGTTTTATGCGAGTGATATCGCCAGTTGCCTGGTGGCGTGGCAGGCCCAAATCATCAACCGGGCCAAGGGAAAACCCATCAAGGTAGCGTCGCTGGCACATCCCGGAACGGTGATCACCCTACGGCCGCGGCGGTGACTGACTGTGGCGGGATTGTTGTCTCGAACGCCTGCAAGCGCATTGACGGCGTCACGGTATTGCGTGATGTCTCGTGTCACGCGCGCGCCGGTCGAGTAACCGCGCTGCTGGGCCCGAACGGTGCGGGCAAGTCGACATTGCTGCGCGCGTTGACCGGCCTGGTCCGTCTTGATTCGGGGTCGGTGACTATTCACGGATATCGCCATGGCGCGCATGACCGGCCGACGGCCATAGGGGTGCTCATCGATCCCCATGCGCTGCATCCGGGCAGGACCGCATATGGGCAGCTGAAAGTGATCAACGCCGCGACCGGCCGGGGACCCTCTCGAATCGCGCACATCCTGGAGGTTGTGGGGCTCGGCGGCCATGGCCGGGTACGGGTGTCGGAAATGTCGCTTGGTATGCGCCAACGGCTGGCGTTGGCGGTGGCACTCATCGACGACCCACACACCCTGATTCTCGACGAACCGCACAATGGCCTCGATGCAGAGGCCATCAGCTGGCTACGCGAGGTGGTACGCCGTTTCGCACAGGCGGGACGTACCGTGCTGATGTCGAGTCATCTGCTTGCCGAGATCCAGGTGATCGCCGACGATGTGATCGTCATCGACGATGGCGCGGTGAGGGCGCAGGCGCCGATGGTGGAGTTGCTCGGGCCGGACCCGGCGATCGGCGATCTTGAACGCTGGTACTTCGACGTGACGGGCGCGGGGCGATAATCGTGTCAACGCAACAACATCGCGATCACTCGCCGTGGCGACGGGTGACCTGGTTGTCGTCGGGAATCAGGACCGAAATCGCCACGATTACCTCCACCCGCAGCCTGTGGTTGCTCCTGGTGATCGCAGTAGTCAGCGCGCCAGCGGTATCCCTGCTGGTGCAGTCCACCTCCGCGCCGAATAACGACGCGGATCTGGTTGCGCTATCAACCCGGGGAGCCGCACTGCCGCTACTGCTGTGGGCCGGGTGGGGGGCGGTGGCCTCCGGCGGCGAGTACACACGCGGCGGTATCGCGATCAGCGCGGTGATCGCCGGTTCACGGAATCGGCTTGTCACGGCGAAATTCGTTGTCGCCGCGGTGATATCCGCGATTGGCTCGGGCGTCGGGAGCGTGAGCGCCGCAGCGGCGACCTACGCCGCGCTCCCGGCCGATCCCCGGTTCGGCTCCGTGCCGGGACTTCTGGCACTCTCGGTGGTCGCCGCTGCCGTGACGGTTGTCGGGGTGGCCTTAGGTTTCCTGGTGCGTTCGGCGTCAGCAGCGGCGCTGTTGGCCGCGGGCCTACTCTTGGCGCCCAAAGCCGCGGGCGGCTTGTTGGGGCGGGCGCAACAGTGGGTGACCGGGGCCAGTCCCGCTACCGTCATCAGAGAAATTATCGCCGCCGATGAAGTAGCGGCGGTGCAACGATTCCCGCTGGGTGCCGCTGCGGGATTAGCTGTGGTGGTGGCCGTTGCGATCGGCGTGGCGATCTGGGCGGCAACGGTATTCGCGCGACGCGATATCTGACAGTGCCGCGCCGTCACTACCGGCTGAGCACCGCAAATCGGAGATTTACACAGGGTTAACCCCGCGCCGCTCGGCGTGACTGGATAATACCCACTTCGGTCAGACAGTCCTGGCATCACACCGGCTGGCTCACCAACCTCTATGCCCCACCCCAGGAAGGAATCTCCATGATCGACCTACTCATCCGCAACGCGGGACATCTCTATATCCGTGCGGGAGAGGAAATCTGGGGATCGGCATGGCTGGCAATACACGACGGACGCGTGCATTCCTATGGCGGTGCCACCGTTCCCGAACCGGCGGCCCGCGACACCGTCGATGTCGGTGGCCGGCCCGTTACTCCGGGGCTGATCAATACCCATCACCACATGTTCCAGAACCTCACGCGCAGCTTCGGTGGTGCCGTCAACGGCTCGCTGTTCGAATGGCTGACAACGCTGTACCCGATGTGGGCGCGGCTCGACCAGGAATCGGCATACGAGTCGACGTGGATCGCCATCGCGGAGCTACTACTCGGCGGGTGCACGACGTCGATGGATCACGGCTACGTGCATCCTCGGCCCGGGCTCGTCGACGCGCAGATCGCCGCCGCGCGCGATATCGGGTTCCGGTTCTATCCCACCCGTGGCTCGATGAGCCGTTCCCAGGACGATGGTTTCCTCCCGCCGCGCGAGGTCGTGCAGGACGCCGACACCATTCTCGAGGATTCCGAACGCCTTATTCGCGACTTCCATGATCGGCTGCCGGGGGCCACTATTCGGATCGGGCTGGCCCCCTGTGCACCATTCACCGTCGGGGATGACATCATGCGCGAGACCGCAGCCCTCGCCGAACGCCACTCGGTGCGCCTACACACCCATCTCGCTGAGGACCGCGACGAGGAGGCGTTCTGCCGGGAGAACTACGGCCGATCTCCTGTCGAGCATTTCGAGGATCTTGGATGGGCGACCGACCGCACCTGGGTGGCTCATTTCGCCTACCCGACCGACGCCGAAGCTCAGCGGCTGGCAGCCGCGGGTGTTGGCGTCTCCCATTGCCCGAGCTCCAACATGCTGATCTGCGGCGCCGCGGCCAAGGTTCAACAGCTGCGCGCATGGGGGATGCCGGTCGGTATCGGCTGCGACGGATCAGCGTCCACCGACCACGCGTCGTTGTGGCTGGAAGCACGGACCGCGCTGCTGCTCGGCCGTTTTTTCGGCGGCCCGCAGGCGATGACATCACGCGATGCGCTCGACGTGGCCACCATCGGCTCCGCTCGTTGCCTCGGCTGGGAGGACGAGATCGGACATCTCGCGGTTGGGGCGCTGGCCGACCTCGTGGCGTGGGACATACACCCGATTGCCCTTGCCGGGGCGTTGACCGACCCCGTGGAGGCGCTACTGCGATGCGGGCCGGGCCGCGCGTGGACGACCATTGTGGGAGGACGTGTACTCGTCGACTCCGGTGAACTGCGTCTGACTGGAGTCGACGAGCACCTCGCCCGGCACACCCGGCTGGCCACCGCGATGCAGGCGACGCGCTAACCACGATCTCCCGCGTTGACCCCTACCGTGACTCGATTTGGTTCAACGGAATCAAAACATCGCGTCATATGGTCACCCCATGATGGACGTTGATAACGTGACCGCCGATGACTATTCACAGCACCGACCACCGGTACGCCAGTCGCAGCGAGGGCGACCTCTGGCTCACCGTGTACCGCCAGGACGTACCTACCCTCGCCATCCTCGTCTACTTCCATGGGGGCGGATGGGCGGCCGGTGACCGCACTGCATTCAACCTCGAGTCACGGGTGCTACCGCTGACCGCCGACGGTATCGTCGTCGTCTCAGCCGATTACCGATTGAGCGGTGCCGCCGTCTGGCCGGCGCAGCTACAGGACGCCGGAGACGTCATCGAATGGGTCGCCGATTCGATTGAATCGGCGCCGATTTTCGTATCGGGCGCATCAGCCGGTGGCCATCTAGCGGGACTGGTCGGGCTCGGCGCATGGGAGAGACTCGTCGGGCGGCCCCATCAGCGTCGGGCGGCCGGAGTCATCACCTACGCCGCCGTCACCGATCCGCTGCAGTGGGATACCGAACGTCTCAACGCGCCATTGCCGCTGCCGGGAACATTCGCGCACTGGTCATACACGCAGCGTGGACAATGGCCGCCGCGCCGACTCGGCCACCAGTTACTCGACGGCGCCGACACCCGCATCTCACCTCGCCTGGCCAATCACGTCGATACCGATCCGCCTGCGTTCGTGATCATTCACGGCGACCGGGACACCTGCGTGTCACACCGGGAGGCCGTAGAGCTTTTCGACGTCCTCAGCAGCCGCGGCGGAGAAGCCTTCCTACTTGAAATCGCCGGCGCCGACCACGAAGATCCGGCATTCGACACTCCCCTCGTCCGTGCGCTCATCACCACCTTCATCCATACCCACTCCGCAGCCCACCCGGACGCGGACCAAGCGGCGAATCGAACCGATGACTGAGAATACGAATTCCACTGGCACCATTAATAATTGGACGCTACCCGACAAGTTCCGGGATCCGGCCACGGCCCCGGTCGTCGATGACGTACTCGAATTAGTCGGCGCAACACCACTAGTCCGAGTCAATCGGCTCGCACCGGATGCACCCGGCACGATCTACGTCAAACTTGATCAGTTCAATATCGGCGGATCGTCCAAAGACCGTATCGGCCTGGGGATCATCCGTTCGGCAATCAACTCCGGTGAGCTCGCACCGGGGCAACGGATTGTCGATTTCGGCGCAGGCAATACCGCCATCGGTTACGCGCTGGCCGGGCTGGCCACCGGCCATCCGGTGACTATCGTCTCCAATCCGACCCTCTCCCCGGAGAAGGCCAATCTGCTGCGCTTCCTCGGCGCCGATATCGTGCCGGGCCGCGCCGACGTGCCGCGTGGCGATCCGGAGAACTGGGCAACCATCGCCGAACGCTACGAGAACGAAGATCCCAGCAACTGGTGGGCCCGCCAGGAATCCACCGACGCCAACCCCCAGACTCATATCGAGTCGACCGGTCCCGAAATCTGGGCGCAGACCAACGGTGCCGTCACACATTGGATCGCGGCGATCGCCACCGGCGGCACCGTCTCCGGCACCGGCCGCTACCTCAAGGGACGCAACCCCGACGTCTCCGTAATCGGGACCGAATTCGCCGATAAGGCAGACGACACCAATATCCGCCAGATCTTCGGTCGCGAACCCGGCTGGGAATCGCTTGAACGTGACTTCCCGCTCAATGTCGACCTCGATATCCTCGATGACCTGCGCACGCTAGCGCGCGCAGAGGTTATCGACTATGGCTGGCATGTGGCCCGCACCGAAGGGCTTGTACTTGGCCCCTCGTCGATCCTGAGTCTTCGCACCGCAGTCGACCTCGCCTATCGAGTGGAACCCGGATCGGTGATCGTATCCTTCTCGGCCGATAGCGGACGCGATTACGTAAGCCGCGAATACAACGCCGAATGGTTGCGCGCCAACGATTTCGCGGCCATCGCCGACAAATACGCGCCCGACTGGCCGCCGCGTGACCACGCAACTTCGTGAAACACCAGCACCAGCACGCATGACGGCAACGACGTAATGGTCGGGCTATCACCGATATCGGGCGCGGGCACTCCACCGGTCAGCGGTCACCCAGGGGCCGCCGCGCCCGGATTCTGGGCCGAGATAGGTTCGCTTACACTCGAATCCGGTGTGCGCCTACCCGATGTGCACCTGTTTTACGAACGTTTCGGGCAGCTCTCGCCAGATAAGAGCAATGCAATACTGGTGTTCCATGGACTGGGCGCGAACAGCCATCTGACGCGGCACTCCGATGGCGATAATCCCGGCTGGTGGGAGGGCGTGGTGGGGCCGGGCCGTGGCCTAGATACCCGGTGCTGGTGCGTAATCTCGGCGAATATCCTCGGCGGCTGCGCCGGTTCTACCGGACCCACCTCGGCCGCTCCCGACGGCACGCAATGGGCGGCACGGTTTCCCGCACTGACCATCCGCGATCAGGTGGCGGCCGCGGCGCTGCTCGGTGATGCACTAGGTATCACCAAGTGGGCGGCCGTCGTCGGCGTGTCATTTGGCGGCATGCACGCGCTCGAATGGCATGTGGCACATCCTGGCCGGGCCCGGCGGGTCGCTGCGATCGCCGCACCCTGGGTGACGACGGCCGAACAGTTGGTGATCAATAACCTGCAGATCGACATCGTCGCCATGGACCCCGACTTTCACCAGGGAAACTACGCGCGCATGGGCACCCGGCCGCACCGCGGACTGGCACTTGCCCGTCAGGTCGGCATGCTGCAGTACCGGGCCAAGGACGAATTCGACCAGCGCTTTGGCCGTAGCATCTACGATGGCACGTACGCTGCCCACTCGTATTTCACCGCGAATGCGGATAAATTCGCAACATCATTCGATGCCAATAGCTTCATTACGCTTGTGTCCGCGAAGAATTCGCACGATCTGGGCCGCAACCGTGGCGGCGCCGAGCATGCACTGGCCACCACAACCGGACCGCTGCTGGTCATCGGCATCGAGTCCGATCGGCTTTTTCCCTTGGAACATCAGCGGTTTATCGCACGCCACTCGCCGGGATCGGTCAGCGGTGCCGAACCGGTAGTGTTGCCCGGTGTTGCCGGCCACGACTCATTTCTCATCGAGCAGGCGTGGATCGGCGACGCCCTCAACGAGTTTCTCCGCTGACGCGGCCCACTCTCCCGCAACAATTGGACTCATCATGCAGCAAATAATGGCATGACCCCATGACGTGTGGTTACATTCCCGTGCCGACGGTGAGACGAGATGACGTCTCCCCGGTGCAGTTCTCGCGAGAACTGCGATCATGGAAAGGACAGGCTCCGTTGGGCACGAAGATCCTCTGGTACCTCAAACACATTGATGGCCGGTACCCGTGGAGCGAATCCGGCCGGTATGACTACGATTTCGGACGCCTGACGCGCACCGCGCAGGCGCTCGACCAGGCCGGCTTCTACGGTGCGCTGCATGGCACGTCCACCAACGATCCGCTGGTATCGGTGTCGGCGTTGATCGCAGCCACACAACGACTACGGTTCCTCGTCCCGATCTATCCCGGCCTGACCAACCCCCGGCAATTGGCCAAACAAGCACTGACCTTCGACCAGTATTCCGGTGGGCGTCTGCTGATCAACGTCGTCAACGGGCAAGACCCACAGCTCAAACCCTACGGGCAGTTAGTCACTCACGACGATCGATATCAGCTCAGCGCCGACTATTGGCGCATCTTCACCGACTTCTACGAGGGTCGCTCAGCCGTCTACGACGGAACATACCTCGATACGCGGTCGGTCACCGGCGAACACACCCAGGTCGGCGCACCGATCTCCGCCGATCATCTGGCCGGGTGGGCGTACGGACCATTTCAGCGACCACATGTGCCGCTCTGGGGTGCCGGCGCATCACCGGCCGGTCAGGATCACGCCGGCCGGGTCGTAGAGGTGTACCTCGCTTTCCTGCGCGGCTTCGACGCGGTACGCGCACAGGTGATCTCCGCACACGCCGCCGCCGCCAAGTACAACCGCAGCTTCCAAGCGGTCGGCATTCATGGCTCACTGATCGTGCGCCGCACCGATCAGCAAGCCAAAGATGCCTTCTACGAAGGTATTTCCGCTGTAGGTGCACAGCAGTTCGCCCATGATGCCAACGAACGCATCAAGGTCGTCACCGGCGGTCACTACGACCTGGCGACCTTCGTCGCACCGGACGCCAAGCGGCAAAGTTGGATCGATGCGCTACGCGCGGGACACCTACCCACTCTCGACGACCTCCAGATCGAACCGGGGGTGTATGCCGGGCTGACTGAGTTCATCCCGCTCCTGGACTACCAGGGACAGGGTGCCGCACACTATCTCGTCGGCAGCGGCCAGCAGATCGCGGAGCGAATCCGCCGTTACCGCGAGGACATTCCCGGTGTTGATCGTTTCATCTTCTCCGGATGGCCGCTGGAGTCCGAGGCAATCAACGTCGCCGATTACCTCTTCCCGCATATTCCCGATCTGGAGCACTGATGATGACCAGCCGCACCCACGACGTGCACTCATGAGCGCAATCGAAATCGTCCTGGCCGGACCCGACGACCACGACGCCGTCGACGAACTCGTCACCGCCGCATACGCACACGACTACGGGCCGCGCGAGCACAATGACGACGAACTGCGGCACAGTGTTGTGCGCTCCACACGATTCGATGTGTGGATCGCCCGCGACGACCGAACGCTGCTGGGGAGCATCACCACGGCAAGCGACCACGGCGAGAAGCTGCTTGAGGACACCCGAGCCGATGAACTCGATTTCCGGCTGTTGGCCGTGTCGCCAGCGGCTCGTCGACTCGGCATCGGTTCAACACTCACTACACACGTGATCACGCTGGCCCGGCAACGGCATCTGCGAGGCGTATTCCTCAAGAGCGCACCACAGATGACCGGTGCGCACCGACTCTACGAGTCACTCGGATTCCGTCGCGATCGCGACCGCGACGGACTCATCGTCGGTGGTGTTCGGCAATTCGATCTCTACGCCTTTGCCATCGATATCGATCCCACCCACAGCGATACCACCGCCGTCGTGCACACCGCTGTCGTGAACACCGAAGAAGAGAAGTAGGGAATTACCTATGAGCGATCGGCGCCGACTCAAGAAGATCGGATTCCTACATATCGTCCCGTTCACCCGCGACGACCCCGCCACGGGTTTCAACGAGGCACTCGATCTCTTCGAGTACGCCGAGCAACTGGGCCTCGACGGCGGATGGATTCGCACGCGACACATTCAGTACGGAGTACCTTCGGCCGCAGTATTTCTCGCCGCCGCCGCACAACGTACAACGCGAATAGACCTCGGCACCGCGGTCATCCCGACGATCTATGAATCCCCCTTGCGACTGGCTGAAGACCTGGCGGTGGCTGACATCCTCTCCGGTGGGCGCCTGCAACCGGGGCTCAGCGTCGGCCCGGCCCGCCTTCCCGACCACGTCACTGAGCGCATCCTCGGTTCGCCCGCCGAACGCGGCGAGGTCACCCATGCGCGAATCGAACGCATCCTGAGTTTCATCCGCGGCGAGAAGATTGATCTCAGCGAACGCCCGATCGGCCTCGGCGGTGTCACCGAACTCGGCTCTGACCGGGTCGAACCATACAGTCGCGGTCTTGCCGAACGGATCTGGTACGGCGCCGGATCGCTACGTTCGGCATCGTGGGCCGGGCAGGCGGGAGTGAAGCTGTTGGTGAGCAACATCAGTACCGCCGAGGATTCCGATGTATTCCCCGTCGCTCAGCGCCAGCAGATCGATCTGTTCCGGTCCGAACATCCCGCAGGTGATGACGCCGTCGTCGCAAAGGGCCACGTGTTGATCCCCACCACCAATGCCACTGCCGCACAGCGGGAGAAGTTCACCGCCTACACCCAAGCACGACTACCACGGACTAGGCAGGTACAGGCCAACCGCACGATCATCGCACCCGATCTCTTCGGCTCCACCGACGAAATCGTCGAACAACTGCGCGGCGACCTCGGATTCCAGGGAGCCGACGAATTCTTATTCGAGCTTCCCTTCCAGTTCAACCAGGACGACTACCGCCACATCCTGCGCGAGGTCGCCGAAAATATCGGCCCGGCACTGGGCTGGTCCCCGCAGGTCGCCACAGGGGCTCCGGCACACGACTGACGCAGCGCAATCACCCCACTCCACCCCATTACCGCACCGCAGGTCCGGTGCAAGAAAGAGGACCGGATGTCCCCTCGAACCCTGTTGTGTCGCCGCGACGTGTTGTCGCACCGCACCCTGCGGCGCGGTGTCGGAATCGCCCTCGCCTCGACCACCTTCGCCACCCTGGCCGCATGTTCGACCGTCGGCGCATCCGGGGATTCGCAGCCGGCGACCTCCTCCACATCGGTTGCCGCTGTCGCAGAAGCCGACGCCTTCCTCGCGCCCTACTCATCCACGCCGGTCACCTGGAGCGGTCCCACCGACGTCACCGGCCACGCCACCGGCAAGAGCGTCATCTTCCTCGATCCGGCACCGACCACCGACTTCGGTAAGCAGTGGGAAGAAGCCACGATCGCCGCGGGTAAAGCGTTGGGCTGGCAGGTGACAAATATCGACGCCTCAAAGGGATTCGACGATGCGGTCAGCCAGGCTATCGTGCTCAAACCATCGGTGGTACTGACCGCCGCCGCCGATTCCAATGCGCACCGGGCGGCCGTGGACCGGCTCAATAAGGCCGGTATCGTCACCGTCTCCTCCATCGACGGCGGTCGGCCCAACATCGGCTACCGGCACATCGTCGACTTGCAGATCGAATTACAAGGTGAACTCGCCGCTGCGGCAGCGGTCAAAGATCGTGGCGGGAACGCCAAAATCGGCCTCATCGAATGCTCCGGCGGAGCACAAACGGTGAAACTCCATCTCGACGGTGTCAAGAAATACGTCAACGCTCACTCCGGCGCCACGATCGTCGCCGAGCAGACCGATGCATGCGAGTTCCCGACCGTCGGCCAGAACACCGTGGCATTTTTGCAGGCACATCCTGACGTCAACTTCCTACCGGTGGAATACGATGGGCTCGCATCCGCAGTGGTACCGGCCATTGAGCAGGCCGGACTCGGGGATCGGGTCCATGTCGTGTCCTATGAAGGGGCAAACCAGAACCTCGGCTTCATCCGCAAAAATGAAGTACAGGTCGCCGACATCACCGCGGCGATGAGCTGGGTGGTGTGGGCGGCATTCGATCAGGCCAACCGAATCCTGCTGGGCCACAAGGTCGATGATGTTGCTACCGATGGGGTGCCGATCCGGGTGCTGACGAAAGACAATCTTCCCGCCCCCAACACACCCTGGAACAGTGACGTCGACTACGAAGCTCACTACCGGAAGATCTGGGCGAACAACTGAGATGAGTGACGGCGGGGCGAATACGCCAGCGCTTCACGTGGAGGGGCTGAGCAAGACCTTCGGCGAGAATACGGTGCTGACCGACATATCCTTGCGTATCGAACCGGGAAGTGTCGTCGCATTGCTGGGCGAGAACGGATCTGGCAAATCCACGCTGGTGAAAATCCTCAGCGGAATTTACCCTCCCGACCGCTCAGCATCATCGATGGTATCGATCAACGGCGTCGATCCGTATGCGGCGCCGTTCCCGCCCCGGGCCGCCCGAGCGGCCGGGCTAGCCGTGTTGCATCAAGATCTCGGCTTGGTCGAGGGAATGACGCTGGCGGACAACGTGGGACTCGTTCTCGGATTCGGGCAATCACCGGCCGCACCGGTGCGTCGGGCCCGTCACGAACGGCAAGTGGCGTCCATCCTGGAACGCTTCGGGCTCGAAGGTCGAGCGAATATCCTTGTCGCCGAACTGGGCCCGACAGAACGTACGTTGGGTGCGCTCGCCCGCGCCTACGGACTCGACGTACCCGATGACCGCAAGATCGTTGTGCTCGATGAACCCACCGCGGCACTGCCCTATGAGGAGTCGGAGAAGCTGCTCGGGGTGATCACCCGCGCACGCGATCGCGGCACCACTCACGTACTCATCTCACACCGGCTCGACGAGATCGAACGCATCGCCGATCGGGCATTGGTGTTACGCGACGGCCGTCTGGTTGCCGATTTCGGCCGCGGCGAGATCAGGGTCGATGCCCTCGTGCAGGCCATGCTTGGCGACGCCGCCCGCCCGGTCGGCCCGCAGGCGTCTAGTCGGGCGCATTCACCGCTGCTTACCGCGGCGAGCGCGCCGGTAATACTGGAGATCTCACATCTCTACGGCGAGCGGGTTCACGATGTCTCCGCAGAATTTCGTACCGGGGAAATCGTTGGGATCGGCGGATCGGTCGGTAGCGGAAAAAGCGAATTGGTTCGGCTCATCACCGGGGAATCGCGTCCACGTCACGGCACCATTCGTGTCGACGGCAGCCCGGTGGGGTTCCGTGATCCGGCTGCGGCGCTGCGTGCCGGGATCGCGCAGGTACCCCAGGACCGTCGCGGGAAAGGCGTGTTACTCGACGATACTGTCCGCGCCAACCTCACTCTCGGCGTGCAAGTAGCATCGGGTTCCCTACTGCCCCGGCGACATACGCCCACCGCCACCACCTCCGAATTGATCACCAGATTGCGTATACGTCCGCCGGATCCCGATCATGTGGTCGGGTTACTCAGTGGCGGTAATCAGCAAAAGGTCGCGCTCGGGCGGGTACTCGCATTAGCGCCACGCATCCTCGTTCTTGACGAACCGACGCAGGGCATCGACATCGGCGCGCGAGCCGAAATCTCCGCCTTACTCAAGGATATTGCGACCAGCGGAACCACGATCATCGTCGCTTCCACCGACACCGATGAACTGGTTGAACTGTGCGACCGCGTCTTGATTCTCCGGGCCGGACGGCACAGCCGTACGCTGCGGGCTCCGTTGCACCGCACCGACATCTCTGAGGCCATCGGCGGCGGACTCTCGGCAACCGACACGGGCAACCTCGCCGCGTCACACCAACAAGGAGCACCCCTATGAGCGGCACCGCCACCGATATCATCGGCGTGAATACCGTGCGGCCCCGGTTGATCCGGTTGCGGCACACGTTGCCCCGTTTCTCGGTGCTCATACTGCTGGGCATTCTGATAATCATCTTCGGTGCGTTGCGTCCCGCGCAGTTCCTCTCCGCCGCAAACGCGCAAACCATTATCTACGCGCAATCGGTCGCACTAGTCACCGTGGTCGCCGCGCTGGCACCGCTGACAGTCGGCGACTTCGATATCTCCACCGGCGGCATCCTCGGTATGTCGGGAGTGCTCTTCGCCGCCGCCGCGCAATCAGGCATTCCCTTCGTCGCTGCCGCGCTACTAGGTATCCTCGGAGGGCTTATCGTCGGCGGCGTCAACGCATTCCTGGTTGTCAGGCTGGGGATCGACTCCTTCACCTCCACCCTGGCCACCGCCACTTTGACCAGCGCCGTCGCCCTATTCGTCTCCGGCGGCATCAAACTGTATGAAGGCGTACCGGCCTGGTTCGTCAGCTTCGGCCGGACATCGATACTCGGCATACCGGTGCTCTTCCTGATCGCGCTGATCCTTGCCGCAGCGCTGTGGTACGTGGTTGACCTGACGCCGTTCGGCCGCGGTATCCGCGCAACCGGAAGCAACCGGGGGGCGGCAGATTTGATCGGAGTACGCACAGCCCGGCTGCGGACCATCGCATTTCTGGCCGGCTCGGTACTGGCCGCCATCGCCGGGCTGCTCACCGTCGCGAAAGTGGGATCGGCCGATCCCACTGTCGGCATCGACCAGGCGTTCTCCGCATACGCCGCTATCTTCCTCGGTGCCACCTTCTCCACACTGGGCCGGCTCAACGTCTGGGGCAGCCTGGTCGCCCTGATTACTCTATCGATCGGCACTACCGGCCTATCCATGCTTGGCGCGCCAATCTGGGTTCCGCAGGCACTCAACGGCATCGCCCTCGTTGCCGCGCTGATCGCCGGACGGTTGCGTACATATCGGCAACGCTGACTACCTCTCCGCACTCCCACCGTACGAAGGAAATCCCATGAAACACAGAGTGTTATCGCTTGCCGCCGCCGCGGTTGCCGCAGTTGTAGTCCTCGCGGGCTGCGCCAACTCCGGTTCTGACTCCGCCGACGCCTCCGGTGCCGCGCTCACCCTGACCAAAGATGTAAAGCTCGTCGTTGGCACCAGCGATCTGGAAGGCGCGTACTTCACCAAATCAGGTGCTTTCGATGACGTTCCGTACACCATCGACTGGTCCTATATCAGTGACTGGGGATCGATCTACTCATCGATCGCTTCCAACGCACTGAATGTGGGGTACTGGGGATTGGATGCGAATATTTTCAACGCAATCAAGAACGGAGTGCCGGCCAAGATCGTCGAGCTTCTCGGCACGAATAAGACCGACTCCCATACGGGGGCGCTCGATGTGTTCGTGCGCACCAACGCCGGCATCACCACCACCAAAGATCTCAAAGGTAAGACCATCGCTACCGGATCTGAAGGCACCACCTTTGATAACGTGCTTTCGGCCGCGCTGGCCGATGGAGGCCTGACCTCACACGATGTCACGATCCATCGATATCCCGATTCTGATTCGACATCAAAGATCAACGCGTTCCTCAATGGAGACGCCCAGGTCTTCGCCGGAAGCCTCCAAAGCAAACCGATTCTCGACGCACTCGAAGCCGGCACGATCAAGGTGCTGTACTGGCAGGATCAGGCGCTGCCGATCGGCCGGATCGTGGTGTCCAATGCCAAAACACTCGCAGATCCCCGTCAAGACGCCGCGCTGAAAGACTTCGTGGCGCGAGTCGCACGAACCCAGGTGTGGGCCAATGATCCTGCCAATAAGCAGAAGTGGATTGACATCACCACCGCCGCCACCCACTTGTCCGCAGACACGGCCGCGAAAGCCTACCCCTACCTGCAGAATTCGATCGGGCCACTGCCGTTTGACACGACTACCGACACCAAGCTGACGGGGATCATCGATAAGTTCGTATCCTTCGGCCTCCTCGACAAATCCCTCAAGTCGTCCGATGTCGTGGACTCGCGCTACAGCCAGTCGATCGCCGCTGCGATCGGCGGGTCATAACTCCGGCGCTGCCGGCACACCCGCATGCCGCATCCCGTCCGAATGAAGGTGTACGTGTCATGACCCTGTTACCGGAGTCCGCTCGCAAGCGGTCGATCGGCGCTCCCGCGTTGTCGCTGCGGATCAATCAGCGCCAGACCCGAGTTCCGACCTGGGCGCTACGATCGATCAGCCCCATCGTCTTACTGCTGGTGTGGGAGACGCTTATTCGCACAGGGATCCTCAATGGCACCGTCATCGCTCCACCGTCAAAGATTCCGGCTGCCATCGCCGAATTGTGGAGCGATGGCAGCCTGTCGGCCGCATTGCTCACGTCGTCATATCGTGCACTGGGCGGCCTACTCATCGGTACCGCGCTGGGCGTTGTGTGCGCACTGATCGCCGGATTATGGCGCAGTGGTTATCACGGGGTGGATCCCCTCGCCCGGATTCTCATGCCGATCCCGGCGACCGGACTCACGACACTCGCCGTACTGATCTTCGGGATCGGCGAGTGGACGAAGATCTCACTCATCGCGTTCGCCACGTTTTTTCCCGTCTACACCAATACCGTGCACGGATTACGCGGCGTCGACCAGAAACTGGTCGAGCTGGCAGCGGTGGCGGGACTGCGGCGCCGGGGACTGATCGGCACGGTACTGATCCCGTCGGCGTTACCGAATTTCTTCGTGGGCCTGCGATTTTCCGCGGCGGTCTCCTGGTTGCTGCTCGTCGTTGTCGAACAGATCAACGCCCGCGCCGGGCTGGGTTACCTGATTACCCAGGCACAACGGTATTTTCGCGTCGACATCATCATGACTGCCCTGGTGTTCTACGCGATCTTGGGATTGCTCTCAGATGTGATCATCCTCGGCATATCCAGAGTAGTGCTCCCCTGGCGTAAGGAGTTCACCGGCGCATGAGCACAGCAGAAACCATCGTGACCTCGGCGCCCACCGACGACGTCATCGTCGAGGTCATCGGCCTGACCAAGGCGTTCGGCGATCACGTAGTGCTGAACGATATTTCCCTGACGATCCGAGAAAACGAGTTCGTGGCGCTACTCGGCCGCAGCGGCGGGGGCAAGAGCACATTGCTGCGTCTGCTGGAAGGGCTCGACACCGACTATTCCGGAACGATCCGAGTACCGCAGCGCCGAGCGGTGGTGTTCCAGGAACCGCGACTGTTAGCGTGGCGGAAGGTCTGGCAGAACATCGTTCTCGGGCTCGACGGGCATCGATCCGAATTACGCGGACGGGCAACAGAAATACTCAACGAGGTGGGGCTGGGTCCGCACGCCGACTCGTGGCCGGCGACACTCTCCGGCGGCGAGGCACAACGCGTAGGGCTGGCCCGGGCACTCGTCCGGGAACCTGATCTGCTCCTACTCGATGAGCCGTTCGGGGCGCTCGACGCACTCACGAAGCTCCGTTTGCACAGTCTGCTGCGCGCACTCGTGCGCGTGCATACACCCGGGGTCTTGCTCGTCACCCACGACGTCGATGAGGCGACCGCACTGGCCGATCGAGTCATCGTGTTAGACAACGCGACACTGATCCTGGATGCGGTGGTACCCGTCGACGACGGTTCGCTTGAGCGGCAGTTGGAACGTCAGAAGTTCAAAACCACAATCCTGTCCGCACTGGGCGTGAGCGGCCCAGAACTCAATACCACAGCAATCAATGCCACAGAAACCGATGTGACAGACAGGGGACGACAATGAGTTCGCCGCAACATTTCGGCTGGTTCGTTGGCCAGGGTTTCGGGGTTCAGGGTTGGGGATATGACGGCTGGTTGTGGGGTCACCGCTGGGAACGCCCGGACGTGTGGATCGACGCGGTGCGGGCAGCCGAAGCGGCTGGATTTGACCTCTTCCTGTTCAAAGACGGCACCATCGTCCAAGCCTATGACGAGTTACCCGACACCAGTGTTGGCAGCGCCGAAGGCGGACCACGGCACGAACCGATGTTGCTATTGCCCTATCTGCTGCAGTCCACGAAGCGGATAGCTGTTCTGCCGACACTGAATTCGACACATTACGACCCGTACCATGCGGCGCGTCAGATCGCCACGCTGTACCATTTCGAGCCCGGTCGGGTGGGTCTGAATATCGTGACCGGCGTCGAGAAGGAGGCCGTGCGCAATATCGGCACCGTGCGCGAGATCCTCAGCCATGACGACGCTTACGCGAAAGCTGATGAATGGGCAACAATCCTGCGCCGGCTATGGACGAGTTGGGATCGCGACGCCGTGGTTGCCGATGCCGACCACTATCGCTACGCACTTGCCGAACGCATACACCGGATTGACTACAAGGGGCGGTTTTTCGATGTTGCCGGACCGTCAGTAACGCTTCCGTTCGACGATGAGGGTCCGGTATTCAGTTCACCCGGAAGTTCGGAACTCGGGCTGGCCTATGCGGGTAAACATTCCGATATTCAATTCAGCTTCGGCATCTCGGCGGCACACGTCCGAGCTAACCGGGAGAAGATCGCGGCCGCTGCGGTGGCCGCCGGCCGTGGCGCCGACTCCGTCAAGGTGTTCTCGGTGATCTCCCCCCGAATCGTGGATTCCGCCGACGCCAAGGCCGCGGTGGTGGCCGAGTTATCCTCGGATGACGCCCTGCGCAAACGTCTGTCGATTATCTCGGTGATCCTGAAGGTGGATTTCGCCGCGCTCGATCTCGACAAACCCATTCCGGCACGCCTTCTCGACGATCCGGTGGTTGGCCACACCGTCGGTGCGGCCTTTTTGGCTGGCGTAGACAACCCAGCGCAGGTGCCGTTTCGTGAACTGGTGGCACGCTCGGTACACGGCGCACCCGGCGATCTCATCGGAACGCCCGACGAGATCGCCGACTATATCGAAGCGTTCGGCGAAGAATCGGGTCATGCGGGGTTTCTCTTCAACTTCAACGTCGACCCATGGAATGTGCACAACCTACTCGGCCGGCTGGTACCGGTGCTCAAGCGTCGCGGCATTCTCCGCAGCGAATTCTCCGGCACCAGCCTGCGGAGCCACCTCAGCGATTTCTGATCACCGCTCGGGGCGGGGAGGTTGGCGCGACTTCGCGCCGCGCCGGCCACGGTAGGCGCGGGCCGCCACTCTGGCGCCGCACGCCGCGCTGCACCACATTTTGGTTCCCGATTGGGAATTGTCGACGAAGAGTGTCGGGCACGCCGGCTCGGCGCACTCGCGAATCCTGCTCGCCTTTGGCCCGGAAAATAATTCAACCGCTTGTTGCGCAAGATGAATGAGAACATCGCGGTGGGTAAACGCGGTTGATCGGACGGCAACCAACTCCTGCGATCCGCGGGCCAGTAACAACGGTGGCAGCGGCAACACCGCGAACCGGTTGACCGTATCGATTGATTCACTAGAGATCTCACGCTTGGCGACGATGGAGCGTGCAACCAGAGCGATAGCCTCCCGCAGCACCCGCATCTCGGCGAGAACACCATCGTCGATATCGCGCTCCGGCACAGGCAACCCGGCCTCGGAAAGCCAGTTATTCCAGGTGACCGGGCCATCGATACGATCGACGCATTCATGATCCCACTCATGAACTGTCTCAACGAGGTTAAGCGGCAATGCACCGCCGTTAAACCGGAATGGCTGGAATATCGGTGCAAGCGTGTCGGTCCCGTATCGATACTCGAACACAGAACCTCCCTCACAGCGAGAACTGACGCTATTCAAGTGTACTCGGAATGGCTGCCCAACTGCGGGAATAAGCTCTCCTTGGGTCTGGGCGGGGGTCAAATTACGGGCTAACCGGACACCTCGCGCAGCCCTGCCGCGATCACCGCCCCGACGCCTGAGAACGCGGCGCCGATGCCGACCCCATGGCCGGGCCACCGGCATCGACGCCGAAGGCTCCCACCAATGCTCCCGCGGCGATCGAACAGTTAAACACCAGCACGTAGAGGGATGTTGCCGCCTCGCCCTGGTGCGGTTCATGTGCGCGCAGCACCATCGTCTGCGCCACCACCGGCACGGCGGAATAGGTGATACCCCAGATCACGAGGAAAACCCACAACGCCGGTACGCTGCGGCTGATACCAACGAAGATCAACGCGGCAGTCATGGCTGTAGTCAGCCCGACCAACAGGACCCGAATAGACGGTAGTCGCGACAGCAGTGTGCCCGCGGCGATGTTGCCCAGTACGCCCGCAATTCCGTATCCAACGAGGTAGCCGCCAATGCTGTTGGCAGCGATACCGCGCTCCTCAAGGTAGGCCGCGATGTAGGTGTAAGCGGCATAGTTGCCGATCACGACGGCACCGGTGAACAGCAAGATGGTGCGCAGTCGCCGTGATCGGGTCAGCGAGCGCAGGTCGGCGGCCGCGAAGACCCCGTGCGACGGCAAAGCGGGCAGGGCACCTCGGATCAGGATGCCGCTCACGGCGCACACACCGGCCAGCGTCACGAACGACGGCCGCCATCCCCAGTGCGTCCCGATGAACGAGGTCAACGGGACACCCAGCACCAAGGCCAGCGAGATGCCGGAGAACACCGCGGCGGCCGCACGCGCACCGTCTTTCTCCGCGACGAGGCGGATCGCGACACAGGCGACGATCGACCACATCAGACCATGGAACAGTCCCGATATAAGTCGGGATACAAGGAAGAGTGCATAGCCGGGGGCCAGCGCGGAAATGACGTTGCCCGCGGCCATGGTGACGGCAATCATGAGCAGCACGGCCCGGCGCGGCATACGCCCCGTGAGCATCGTCGCGAGCGGTGCGGCGACGCCAGCCAGAATTCCGTACAGGGTGACGCTGAGGCCAACGCACCCCTCGGAAACGCCCAGGCTGCGGCGACGGCATTGTCACTGACGCCCTCGGCGGTGTCCCAACAACTCAAACGGCTCCAACACGAGGTGGGCGTGGAGCCATGGATTCCTTTCGCACCGTCCCGCGCGGTTCGGTGCGCGTCGCGCTAGTTCCGTCCGCGGCCGTCCTACTGCTGCCTCGGCTGATCAACGAGGCCGCCCGGATCGGCGTGCACATCGCGGGACGCGACCTCAGCCACGCTGCGGCCGCCGCACCCGAACTGCTCGCCGACCACGACATCGTCGTCACCGATCGCGACGAGTCCGATCTCTCCGAGTGGAATGCCCGTATCGACGCCACTCATCTGCTCCGGGAAACCCTCGAAATCGTCTTGCCTCCCGGACATCACCTGGCCGATTCGAAGCACATTTCGCTGCATGAGTTGGCGCAATGTTCGTGGATCAGTGTCGGCATCGGCCACATGGTCGACGATGTACTACGTTCGCTCGCACTGCAATCCGGCGTGGCGACGCGCATCGTTCAACGCGTCGACGATTTCCGCCTCGTCGAAGCACTCGTACTCGCCGGTGTGGGTATCGCGCTACTGCCCCGCTACACCGCCACCGACCCGCGATTGGTGCGCAAACCCGTCGACGGAGTCAACGTGGCTCGGCGCATCGAAGCCATCACCCGGACCGGAGCGGCCACCCGGCCCGCCGTCGCCGCGGCCATCACGATCCTCAAGGAGACCGCCGAGCTAGTGGCCTATATAAAACACACAAATCAGTGACTCAGCTCCGGGTGGGGCGCATCGTGAAGAAGGTTGGTTGGCCTACATTTGCGTGACCATCGCAGACGTCGTGAGCGGTCGAGTCGCGTTTATCGAATGGGACCACCACCCACTGCGGGTTAAAGCGTCTTCACGAGACTCATTTACCTCTCAAGTGATATGTGTGGCGATGATTGTCGTGGTGGGTGCAGGCCCGATATCCTGAGGGGCATGTCCAACCTCGACCGCGTGACAACTGATCCGGCAGTCTGCCATGGTAAGCCGGTCGTGCGTGGGTTGCGGTATCCAGTCGCTGATTTGCTTGACTTGCTCGCGGCAGGCATGTCCATACAGGACGTCCTTAACGACTACCCTGATCTTGAGCGCGAGGACCTGCTGGCTGCTCTGGAGTTTGGCGCGTTGACCGCCGGCAACCGTGTGGTCATCCCATTCGATGCCGCCTGACCAGCGTCGACAGTGAGGTTCTTGGTTGACGCCCAGTTGCCGGCCACTCTGGCAGCGCTGCTCAATCGACTCGGTCATGATGCCGTGCACGTCTCAGCGCTGCCAGATGGCAATAGGACCACAGATGCTGATATCAATCTGGCGGCTGACGCCCAAGAGCGGATCGCCGTAACCAAAGACCGGGATTTTCGAGACAGTCACTTGATCGCGGGTACGCCCAGGACGCTATTGCTGGTGACTACCGGCAATATCACTAACGCTCGGCTCCTCACTCTCGTCGAAGATCACATCACGGCAATCACTGACCTGCTCAGTGGCTCGGTGTTCGTCGAGATCTCTCACGATCGGTTGGTCACCCATTCGACTCCAGAACGCGACTGAGCTGCCAGCATTAACTACCTGCCCCGGAAGGGAACTCGGCATCATCTGTGATGCGGCTCGATATTTCACCGGTGGTACCTCAGATGGTGCGGTTGGCGACTTGTCGGTAATGGGGCGAAATCCAGACTCGTGCCACCACTTTGGAGGATGCGGCGATACTGCGCACCGGGTTCCGTTCCCGCGCAACGATATCGTTGCGCGGGAGACAAACCCATTGCGCGGGAGCGGGTGGCTGAAAAGTTCCGAAACCAGCCAGTCAGTCGCCGATCACCGGATACGGCGACTATCCCTTACCGTTGACGGCGATGTTGGTGATGTCCGGGCCGTTGCCCAACGACTGCCACGTCCAGTTCGTCACGCGGTTCGACGACGGAATCGACTTCACCCGTTCGATGAGGGGGAACCAGGCAAGATCCTTCGTCGCAATGAGGTTGGCCTGCTTCCAGTACGGCGTGGAATCCTTGGCGGCGAAGGCTTGATCCACGGCGGCGTTGAGCGCGGGATTGCGATAGGTGACACCGTTCCAGGTGCCGCCGGGTGCGAAATCGGAATCCAGCCATCCGCCCAGTGTCATGCGCGCGCTGTTGCCCTGCCAGTCCGGAGTCCAGTTCGTGATGGCAACATCCCACTGGCCGAGTTTCGACTTGTCGCTGAGGAACGCGTTGAACGCACCAAAGCCGTCGGCGGCGATCGGGGTCAGCTTCACGGTGATACCTGCGCGTGCGGCCGCGTTCTGCACCGAGGTTGCGATCTTCTCGAATTCCGGCGAGCTGCGGAAGGCCAGGTTGACCGTCGGATGCGGCTGGCCGACCTCGGCAAGCAACGCCTTGGCCTTGTCTGGGTCACCCTTGTCATCGGTTGTCGGATAGGGGCTCTCACCTGCATAGCCGGCAATCGTCGAGGTGAGAATCTCGTTGCTCGGGATCGCCGAATCCGGGCCGCCGAGTCCTCGCACGACATCACTTCGATTCAACGCGTAGTTGAACGCCTGCCGGAACCGCAAATCCTTGAACAACTTCTGAGCCGGCGTCTTCGGTGCGTCCGGGTTATTCCAGCTGATGAACACCGCGGAGCCACTCGCCGACTTGTACAGATGTTCGGCATTGGTTTGCTTGTACTGGCTGATGACATTTGCCGGGTAGGCCCGGACATAGAGTCCGATATCAGCGGTACCGGTCTGGATTTGCTGCGATGCGGCATCTGCGGACGCCACGGTGGTATCGAAGACGATCTTATCGGCGTACGCCTTTCGCGGATCGCCGTCGGCCTTGTAGCCCTTAACCTTCGACAACGTCAGTTGCTTGCCCTGGTCATAGGATTCAATCTGGTAGGGACCGCTAGACACGTAGTTCTTGCGGAAATCGAGACTATCGGCGTAGTACTTCGACACCACTTCCTCGGGCAGCGGCGTGACGAAGTTCAGCGTCAGGATGTCGAGGATGTCACTGGCCGGCTGGGTGAGGGTGAGCTGAAATGTTTTGTCGTCCAATGCCTTCACCCCACTGATCTCATGGGTGTCGATGAAGGATTTCACCGCCTTCAGATCACCGGTGGGCACCTTGGCGAATTCGGCCGCGTACTCCTTGAATCCGGCGAACAGTGCGTTGTAATAGGTGATCGCACTGACTTGTGCGTTGGGATCGGGGAATCGTTTGATCGCGTAGACAAAATCCTGCGCAGTGATCGGACGGGTGCTGGCGCCGGAGAACGTAATGCCGTCGCGCAGGTGGAATGTGTAGGTTTTGCGGTCGGGGCTGATATCCCAGCTCTTGGCCAGATCCGGGACGACCGTGGTGTCATCGCCGATACCCTTCTTGCTGCCCGCGTAGGTGACGAGTTGGCGGGTTGTCGCACGGATAACCTGCCACGACTCCGCCGAATACGCGATCAGCGGGTCAAGTGCGTCGATATCGCCCACCGACGCGACCTTCAACGTGCCACCAGCCGCTGGGGCCGAGTCGTTCGACGCCGAGGTGTCGCTGCTGCCGCCGCACGCCGACAGCGCCACTGCCGCGGCGAACGTGCCTAACAGGGCGGTGATTCGCCGCCCGTTCTTGTACTTCATCGTGCTCCTTTGTTACTGACTTATTTAGCGCTACGGGCGTGAGTGATGAGGTCGACGACGAAAGTGGTGACGACGAAGATCACCGCGCCGAGCAAAGTGCAGCCGATGACGACCGGTGCGTCACCGGATTTGGCCGCGTTGACGGCGAGCCGCCCCACCCCGTCGAGCCCGAAGATCTGTTCGGTGATGATGGCCCCGCCGAGGATCGTCGCGAACTCGATTCCGCCAAGGGTCAGAATCGGATTCAGCGCGGCCGATAGCGCATGGTCGAAGTACACGCGTCCCGGCGCGACACCCTTGGCCCGCGCGGTGCGGATGAAATCACGTCCCGCCACCTCCAGGACCGACGCACGCACAACTCGCTGGAAAACGCCCACCTCGGCGAGCACCAGCGTCAGCCACGGCAGCAGAAGGTGCTGTGCCCACTGCGTAGGCGAATCGGTAAGCGCCACGTAGCCGCCTGCGGGGAAGATCTTCACCCCAGCCAGCGAAAGCTTGAAATAGAGGACGTAGAGCAGGATCACGCCGGTGACGAACGTCGGTACCGCCAGCGCGCCATAGGAAAACACACTGGTGACGGTGTCGAACACGCCACCGGGCTTGCGTGCGGCGTAGACGCCCAACACGATCGACAACGCGATCCACAGGATCAGCGCACCGACGGCGAGGCTCAGCGTCACGGGAATCTTCTCGATGATCAGATCCGTCACGGGCCGCTGCGAGCGGTACGAATAGCCAAGGCTCGGCGGCCAGTGCAGCAGTCCCGTCGGGGTGCCCTTGATAGCGGGACCACGAATGGCGAAGTGCCACAGTTGAACCCACCACGGATCGGATAGGTGCAGGCTTGCCGAGATCGCCGACACCGTCTCCTCCGAAGCATTCTCAGGGGCGAGCATGCGCGCGGGGTTCTGATAGGCGATACGTGTCAACCCGAAGGTGATCACCACGACGACAGCCACCGTGAGAACCATCCGGAACGTTCGCAACAACGCGAAACGAATCATGTCATCCCCCCTTACGACGCCGTCGGATCGAAACGACTGCGCAACCGGGTGGCCAGCAGGTTGAAGCCCACAACCGTGACGAACAGCCCGAACGCCGGCGCGAGCAACGTCCACGGTTGGGTCTGATAGAGAGCCGTATCCTGAGAGTTGGCGATCATCGTCCCCCAACTCGGTGTCGGCGGCCGGATGCCCACCCCCAGGTAAGACAACGACGCCTCGGCAATGATGTTGGTGGGCAACTGAACTGCCCAGTAGATGACGACGGTCGGCAAAATCGTCGGCAGGATCTCGCGCCGCAGAATCCGACTGTGTGACGCACCTGATCCGATGGCCGCCAGCACGTACGGCCTGGCCTTGACCTCGATAACCAGATTACGCACCAGGCGGGCGAAATAGGTCCACGAGAATAGTGCGACCACGCCGATGACCACCAGCGCCGGAGGGACAAGCGTGCTGCCCGCATTCCCGCGGTTGAGCGTCACGACGCTCAGCGCGGTCACCAAAAACGGGAATGCCAACGCAACGTTGGTGACCTCGGATGCCACCGCGTCGACCCGGCCGCCAAAGTATCCTCCGGTCAACCCGACGACGACGCCGACGAGCATCGCGATAGTCGTCGCGGGAATGCCGATGGCCAGCGAAATTCTGGCGCCATACAGGGTTCGGACGAGGACATCGCGGCCGCTGCCGTCGGCGCCGAGCAAAAATCCATGACCGCCGGTGATGGGAAGTCCTGCGGCATCGAGGGTCTCGTCGGAGAACTGGTCGTTCGGGCCGTGGCCGAGTAGTGCCGCCACCACCGGGGCCAGCAGGGCTGCGGCAACGACGAGGCCGATGATCACGGCGCCGGCGAGCAGCGCCCGGTCGGCAAACACGCCACGCCAACGCCGGCGCGCCGATGACGCCACCCCGGGTGCACCGGTGCGCGCGAAGAGCTGACTCATGACGCACGTGCCCCGTCGAGACGTGGCACGGCATCCAAGAGCCGCCGGGTGTACGCGGAGCGTGGATTGCCGAAAACCTCTGCGGTGGTGCCGCTCTCTTCGACGCCGTCGGGCCCGAGCACGATCACGCGCTGGGCGATAGTCGACACCACGCCCAGGTCATGGGTAATGAACAGGAATGCGGTGCGCCGGCGACGGATCAGATCGGCGACCAATGCCAGGATTTCGGCCTGCGTGGTGACGTCCAGGGACGATAGCGCTTCATCAGCCACGATCAACGTCGGCTCAAGAACCAGCGCCCTGGCGATCGCTACACGCTGGCGTTGCCCGCCGGAGAGTTCAGCGGGATAGCGACCGAGCAGTTCCGGATCTACTCGGGCGTCTGCGGCAGCCGCCTCCACGCGCGCCGGGATATCGGCGCTCGGGACTCGTTGAGCATGCAGCGGCGCGGCGAGCGAATCCCGCACGGTGCGACGGGGATGCAGGCTGGAATAGGGATCCTGGAAAATCATCTGAACCGAGCGCCGGGCCTGCGCGGGTAACGGCGGAATGCCGTCGCCGAGCCCCGTCGGGTAGGTGACGCCATCAAGGGTGATCTCGCCGGCGTCTGCGTACTGGAGCCCGGCGATGATCCGACCGACCGTCGACTTACCCGAACCCGATTCACCCACCAGGGCAACGACTTCACCTGCGCCGATCGCAAAATCCAGTCCTTCCACGACGACGCGGCGCTCAGCACGACCCCGGTTGCGGGTGCGATAGGACTTCGCCAGCCCGCGGACCACCAGCAGCGGATCGTCGGCTGCGGGACGCGCGGGTGGGACGGCGTCGATGCTGTGCACCCGCGACGCAGTGAGCAACTCGCGGGTGTACTCCTGGACAGGACTGGCGAAAATATCCTGCCGAGAACCTGATTCGACGACGTATCCGCCCTTGACGACAACGACGTCATCGGCAATCTCTGCGACAACCCCGAGATCGTGGCTGACGAAGACGACGGCGGTGCCGTAATCATGCTGCAGCCTGCGCAGTAACGCCAGGATGCCGGCCTGAACACTGACGTCGAGGGCGGTGGTCGGTTCGTCGGCGATGATGAGTGCGGGATTCAACGCGATCGCGATCGCGATCATCACGCGCTGGCGCATGCCGCCGGAGAACTGCGCCGGGTAGGCACGGTAGGCACGGGAAGGATCGGCGATACCGACCTCGTCGAGTAAATCCTCCACCCGCCCACGCAATTCGCGACGCGTGGCTGCCCGGTGGATGCGGAACACCTCTTCGATCTGGGTGCCGACCGTCTTGAACGGATGCAGATTGCTCTGCGGATCCTGAAAGACGAAGCCGATGTCCTTACCGAGGATGTGCCGCAACTCCTTCGGCGACAGCGTCAGGAGTTCACGGCCGGCGAACCGGACGCTCCCGGTGACCTCGGCGTCGACGCCGAGTAACCGGGTAGCGGCCAGTAGCGACGCGCTTTTACCCGACCCTGACTCACCGACGATGGCCAACGTCTGGCCGCGATCAACACTGAAGCTGAACGAGCCGACCGCGGGAACCTCCTGCCGCCCGCGGGTGCGGCTGGCGGTGCGCAGCGTCACCGCCAGCTCAGCAACCTCGAATAACGCCATCCTAGAAGTTGATTCCGTTCATCTCAGGACGCATCGGGGAAGTGAACAGGCAGTACCGACCCCTTATACGTGTCGTTGATGAACTTGGCCACGTCCTCGCTTTCCAGCGCCTTGTTCAGGGCGACGACCCTCTTGTCCTTGGCGAGTGCATTAGGGATCACCAGGACGTTGACATACGGATTGCCGTTTTTGGAGTCCTCGAGCTTGAGTGCATCGGTCTTCGGTGTGAGGCCCACTGCCAATGCCGAATTACCCTGCAGCACGGCTGCATCCACGTCCTGGAGTTGGCGAGCCAACTGTGTGTTATCCGTACTCTTGATCAGGTTCGGAATGAGGTTCTTCGGATCGGAGACGACATCCTTCTCGGTGATGAGCAGATCGTCGCCGGATAGGGCGCCGCCGTCATAGCTGCGATCAAGCTTGATCAATCCCGCGCTCTGCAGCAGGAAGAGGCCGCGCGCGAAGTTCGTGACGTTATCGGGGATACCAATTTTCGCGTTCTTAGGGATGTCGGCGAGGGAGTGATATCGCTTGGAATACAAGCCCTGTGGTTCGATGTGAACCTTGGCGCCGACCTGTAGGTCGGTGATGCCACGTTGCTTCGTATCCGCCTCGAAGAACGGGATGTGATCGATATAGGTGGCGTCCACGTCACCGTTATGGACGACGTCGTTCTCATCGACGCCCGATTCAGCGATCTTGATGTCCAACTTGATGCCATCGGGAAGTAGCCCGGCGTCGACGATGTGCTGCAGGATCTCCGAGTGCGGCCGATTCTCGGCCCATACCCGCAGCGGCTTGCTGTCATCGGTCCACTTGCTGGATGAATCCGACGACGACGAGCACGCGGGCAGTGCGATTAGCGCCATAACGGCAAGCCCCAGAACAGCTTTAGCGGTCTTCAACGATCTCATAATTATCTTCCTTCGATACGGTTTTTGTTGATGCCGTGCGCAGCGGGCTGCTAACGCCGGTGGGCTCGCTTACGTAACCAGATATCTCCACCGACCTGGATGATCTGCACCATGATGATGAGTACGATCACGGTGACATACATCAACTCGTCGTTGTATCGCTGATATCCGTATTTGATCGCGAAATCACCGAGACCACCCGAACCGATGACGCTGGCCACCGCGGTGTTGCCGATGATGCTGATGAGCGTCAAAGTGGATCCCGCTATCAGTCCCGATCGTGCCTCCGGCAGGAGCACACGGAAGATGAGCTGGGGGATGCTCACTCCCATGGAGTCGACTGCATCGATGCGGCCCTGGTCGATCTCCGCAAGCGCATTGGTCACTATTCGTGCGAAGAACGGAAAAATGCTCAGCGTCAACGGAACTAGTGCGGCCGTCGGTCCGAGGGTGGTGCCGGTAAGTAACCGAGTAAGCGGGATGATCGCGATGAGCAGGACGATGAAAGGCAACGATCGCAACACATTGACGATAAAACTAGCGACCTCGTTGACCAGCACCACCGCTCGCCGAAGGCTCTTATTATATATACGGTTGACAAAGGGCGATCCGGAACCAGTTAGGTAAAGGAAAATACCCAACGCCAGACCGAGCACCCCGCCGATGACGAAGGTCCAGCTCACCATGTAGAGGGTTTGGCGGGTCGCCTGCCACAGTTGATCGCTGTAGGAATACCACGGTGCGTTAGTCATGAGCAAAATCCACTCGGAATGAGTTCCTCTGCGCCACTACTTCTAAGTCGTGGCGCGTCAGTGCCGAATCGTCGAAGGCGACTTCAAAACGTCCCACCTCTTGTTTGGAGACCTCGTAAATGCCGCCCGAGACCACGTCGATGCGAGCACCAGTTTCAAGCAAGATGTCGGCGAGCACCCTTCGATGGCGATCGGCTCCCACTGCGGTGATGAGAACCTTCGTCTTACCGGCGGCGACCGGAGAATCGGTGAATCCGGGGAGCAGGTCTTGACCCAGCCGCGACTGGCCGTCTCCGATGAGGTCGAACACTTCGCCCTGCTCCACCAGTCTCCCGCCATCGAGCGCCGCCACATGCGTCGCACTGCGCCGCAGCAACTCAAGCTCGTGGGTGATCAGGATGATCGTCAGACCAAGTTCCCGGTTGATATTGAGTAGCAATCTCACTATTTGGTCGGTTGTCTCCGAATCCAGCGCACTGGTTGCCTCATCGGACAACAGGATGCTCGGATTGGCCGCCAATGCACGGGCGATGCCGACTCGTTGCTTCTGGCCGCCCGACAGCTGGGATGGATAGCTGTTCACCCGGTCACCGAGCCCTACCAGCTCGATGAGTTCGTTGACGCGTGCGGTGCGCTGGGACTTCGGGGCCTTGGCGATCACCAGCGGAAATTCGATATTTTCGCGCACCGTCTGGCTGTGCAACAGGTTGAAGTGCTGAAAGATCATCCCGATCTTGCGGCGCCGGTTACGTAGCTGCCGGAACGGTAACTGAATCAAGTCCTCACCATCGAGGAGTACCTCGCCGGCATCTGGACGCTCCAACACGTTGATGACGCGTATCAGGGTGCTCTTACCCGCGCCACTATGGCCGGCAATGCCAAAGATCGACTTGTCGGGAATACGCAGATTCAAGTCATCTAGGGCTGTGATGACTCTATTCTTGGTTCGGTACGTCTTGGTGACGCCGATCAGTTCAAGCATTGACCTACTCGATGAGCTTTCCGTCGTATTTCATTGATCTGGGCACCATCCCCCGGCCGAACGGTGCAATACTGCCTGCTTGTAACCTGGTAGTAACACATTGTGCTCACGCAGATTTTGAATGGCAAAGGATTTTGACCCGGGACTGCCGAAGATGCATGGCGGGCGGGAACAGAAGACGGCGGCTCGAGGCGGGGGCGG
>JASGFW010000029.1:0-34937 GCA_047605305.1 Gordonia sp. (in: high G+C Gram-positive bacteria) | reverse complement strand
GGTGATCGTTACCGGTGGATCGCGTTATCGAATACCACTGCGGCGGTGTTCATGTCGGCGCTTGATGGTTCGATCGTGATCATCTCGCTACCCGCGATTTTCCGTGGAATCGATCTCGATCCACTGGCTGCGCAGAACATCGGGTTTCTGCTGTGGATGATCATGGGATACCGACTGGTGCAGGCGGTGGCCGTCACCACATTGGGGCGCCTGGGCGATATGTTCGGCCGGGTACGTATCTACAACGCGGGTTTCGTCGTGTTCACCGTGGCGTCGATCCTATTGTCCTTCGATCCGTTCGTCGGCGGTGCGGCGGCGATGTGGCTGATCGGTTGGCGAGTGGTACAGGCGGTGGGCGGGTCCATGCTCACCGGCAATTCGGCGGCCATTCTCACCGATGCGTTTCCGGCCGACCGTCGCGGATTCGCGTTGGGGCTCAACCAGGTCGCGGCCATGGCCGGACAGCTTGTCGGTTTGGTTCTCGGTGGATTGCTGGCGGCGTGGGATTGGCGGGCGGTGTTCTGGGTCAACGTGCCGGTCGGTCTTTTCTTTACCATCTGGGCGTATCGCAAACTGCGTGACAATGGGGAACGTCATCCCGGCCGGATCGACTGGTGGGGTAACGGTAGTTTCGCGATCGGGTTGTCGGCGATCCTGGTTGCTATCACGATAGGTCTGCAACCCTACGATGGGCACACCATGGGGTGGACCAATCCCGTTGTGCTCGGTGTGCTGATTGCCGGGGTGGTGTTGCTCGTCGTCTTTGTGGTGATTGAGCGGCGCGTCGCCGAACCGATGATCGCACTGGAGCTGTTTCGTATCCGTCCGTTCATCGCGGGTAATGGTGCGGCCCTGTGTTCTTCGCTCGCTCAAGGCGGCCTGCAGTTCATTCTCATCGTCTGGTTGCAGGGAATCTGGTTGCCGCTGCATGGTTACGATTACGCCGATACGCCGCTGTGGGCGGGTATCTTCCTGCTGCCGTTGACGCTGGGGTTCTTCGTGTCTGGACCGCTGACCGGAGCGTTATCGGATCGGTTCGGTGCGCGGGGGTTCGCCACCGTGGGGATGGTGTTATTCGGCTCGAGTTTCGTCGGTCTGCTTTTTCTGCCGATTGTGTTCCCGTACTGGGCGTTTGCGGTGCTGATCACGATCAACGGCATCGGTACCGGCATGTTTACCGCGCCCAACACCTCGTCGATCATGAGTAGTGTGCCCGCCCGCTACCGCGGGGTGGCCTCTGGTATGCGTTCGACGTTCCAGAATTCGGGCACGGCATTGTCGATCGGGGTGTTCTTCTCGCTGGTGCTTGTTGGTTTGTCGTCGTCCCTGCCGGCCGCGATGTCATCGGGTCTGGCGCAGGAGGGTGTGCCGGCGGCCGTCGCGGGCAGCGCAGCGCAGCTACCGCCGGTCGCCTCCCTCTTTTCGGCGATGCTCGGCGTGAATCCGATCGAACACCTGCTGGCCGGTACGGGGGTCCTCGATCAGGTGTCGGGAGCACAGTACGCGACGCTCACCGGCCACACATTCTTCCCCGATGTGCTTTCGGGACCTTTCCACGATGGACTTGTGGTTGTCTTCCTCGTGTCGATCGCGTTATCGGTGTGCGCGGCGTCCGCATCGGTGCTGCGGGGTGCGCCGATCCGGGTCACCGACGAGTCTGTCTCAGCGTCTGAATCCCACGCAGCGTCTGATCCGACGCAGTGGAGTGGGCAGACCACGGCACGAGCGAATCAGTAACGTGCGTGGCTGCTAACCTGGGCGAAAACATCAGCGAACCACGCCGCATCCGACATTGAAAATACTAGTGGTGGACGCACTTTCAGTACATTTCCGTGCTTTCCGCAAACAGATATGAGGACATGTCGATCACGCATATCCTCGACGATCCGCCGTGCTTCGGAACGGTCGGGCTGGTATGAGCCGTCTTGCTCACGCACGATCTCGATGCCGGTGTAGAGCCCAGTGCCCCGTACATCGCCAATTGTCGGGCAGTCGGCGGCGATCCGCCAGAGCTCGCTCCGCAGGTAATCGCCTACCTCGTGGGCATGAGATATCAACTGCTCGTCTTCGATCACGTCGAGCACGGCCATCGCCGCTGCCATCGACACGGGGTTACCGCCGAAGGTGTTGAAGTACGGCATAGTTTCGCCGAATGCGCGCAGCACCTCACTTCTGGCGGCGAGCGCGGAGACAGGTAACCCGTTTGCCATCGGCTTACCCATGGTGACGAGATCGGGGACAACATCATGTCGGGAAAATCCCCACATTGATGCACCGGTTCGGCCGAACCCAGGCTGCACCTCGTCGGCGATGAAGACTCCGCCGGCTGCTCGAACCGCATCCACCGCCGGAGCGAGGGCTGGTGCTGCGGTAAAGATTCCGTCGGAGGAGAAAATTGTGTCCACGATCAGACAACTCACGCCATAACCCGCGTCGTGGAGATCGGCGATCGCCCGTGTCACGTCGAGGGCGAAACGATCGGCCGCAGTGCCAGCCTCGGCGCGGGTACCCGGCGCGGGCACTGTGCGCACATGTGCTCCGAGCACTGGTGGCCCGCCGTTAGATGGTGAGATGGCCGCTACCGCTTCGGTGTTACCGTGATAGGCGTCGGAGGTGATGATGATGCCCTGTGCCCCCGTGTGCCGTGCGGCGACTCTCAATGCAAGATCGTTGACCTCTGAACCAGTGCATGCGTACATGATCTGATCGATATCGGGCGGCATCGTCGCCAACAGTCGCTCGGAGTAGGCGACGATGCCGTCGTGAAGATAACGGGTATTGGTGTTGAGTAGCCCCAATTGCCGTGTTGTCGCCTCGACAACCCTCGGATGACAATGCCCAACGCAGGCGACGTTGTTGTAGGCATCGAGATACCGGGTGCCGTGGGCGTCGAACAGGTGGCTGCCTTCTCCTCGGACGAGATGTACCGGGGTGCGGTAGAACAGCCGGTAGGCTGGGCCCAACATCCGGGTGCGGGCGGCGATTAGCGCATCGTCGGGTGTGCCCGTGGTTTGCCCGGTGTAGCTGTTGGAATCCATGATGTTCGAGAACGACATTTGGGTACTCGCCTTCACTCGCTCACCCACGTACTCACGGCTGAGAGCGGCCTGTAGTGGTCAATGTTCGTGCGCTTCATCGAATACGACTCGGCCGAGTTCGCTGTATCGCTTCGGTGAGGTGTATTTCAGGATGATCGCTAAAGCGATACCACCGATTCCGATAATCCCGACGACATAGGGGATCGCGGTAAACACCCAATCCGAGGATGCTGATCCGGCTGCGAATGAGGCGTTCTTGGCAAGCAGATACACCACATACACCATGCCGGCCCCGCCTATCAGCGGCGCTAGCAGCGTACGGAACCAATGGGCGGTTTCGGGGTGTTGGCGCTGCACGTGAAAGTAGGAGACGACTGAAAAAGCAGCCAGCGCTTGAACGATCATGATGGCGCTGGTACCGAGTAGGGCCATGAGGCCATAGAGTCCGGTGTAGGGATCGCGGCCGGTGGCATCGAAATAGATGGTGATGATCGCGGCCACACCGGTCTGGACGAAGCTCGCGATATAGGGAGATCCATGGATTCGGTGCGTGGCCCCAAGGGTGCTGCGCATGCCGGGGATGACGTTTTCTCTGCCGATTGCATAGATATAACGTGCGGCGCAGTTATGGAATGCCAGGCCACAGGCGAATGATCCGGTCAGCAGGAGGATGCGAAACATGTCGACGGCCCATGTGCCGAGATGCTGTTGTACAGGATTGAAGAGGATGTTGGAGGCTGTCGCTGAGTCCTGTGCCAGTGCAATGGAATTAGCAGGTCCGGTTCCGACGATGGCCAACCATGAGACCAGGATGTAGAAGATTCCGATGCCGATCACGGAGGTCAGAATCGCGATGGGGATGATCTTCTTGGGATTGCGTGACTCTTCCCCGTACATCGCCGTCGACTCGAATCCGACCCAGGACCAGAACGCGAAGAATAACCCGACTCCGGCAGATCCGACCACCGCCGTCTTGGTGCCGTTCGGGCCGGGAATAACCGTATTCAGGCCCTGGAAAGCGTTGATTGGATTGAGTGATCCTAATGACCAGCCCTGCGGTCCGCCGCCGGTGAATACCACTGAGAGAGCCATCAGGGTGAGCATGGCGATTTCTAGGACGAGGAATACCCCGAGCACCTTGGCGGCCAGGTTGATGTCGAAGTAGCTCAGCAACGCGTTCACGATGAGCATACCGACCGCGAAGACGATCCACGGCACATCCGCTCCGAAGAATGACTTGCATAAGTCATTTCCAAAGAATCCGAAGATACCGATGAGTGCGGCTTCGAAGACGACATAGGCGAGTACGGTGAGGAAGCCGGCGCCCAATCCGACAATTCTGCCAAGACCATGGGAGATGTACCCGTAGAAGGCTCCGGTAGCGGTGATGTGGCGGCTCATCGCCGCATATCCGACGGCGAATAGCGCCAAAACGATCGTTGCTACTAGATAACCTGCCGGAGCATATGCGCCGTTGCCGAATCCCACTGAGATTGGGACATTTCCGACCATTGCGGTGATTGGTGCGGCGGTGGCCACCGCCATGAATAACACTCCGACGAGGCCGAGGGAGTTGGGTTTCAGCCGCTGCACCGACGTTGTGTCGGTAGGCGTGGACGTGGATGCGACCTCGCTCATTGGATAATCCCCGATCTGTGAATCGGTCTCCCGATTGGTTGGTGTTTCTGTGTGCCACTCACCTCGTTGTGCATACCATTTTTGGTAAATCCCGTCGGGTATGACGGCTGGCAGAAGATAGTAATACGGCAGAAGAACGCGCAGGTCAAGAGGCCAAATATGGGGCAGCACAAAATGTTTCGCCGATATTTCGGGTACTCGTCGGTGTGCTACGTATGCGTAAATTATCTTCTATTTGGTCTGCTGCGGGTGTGGCGTCATGTCAGGGTGATGTGCATGTCTGGATTACCTGACGATCACCGGGAGTTCGCGCGGGCCGCACTCGCGGCGTACGGGCTTGATCCGCGCGCATCGCTCAGGCTGCTCAGCGTGTCGGAGAACGCGACGTATCTTGCCGATGATGGCGACCGCCATATCGTGCTGCGGATACATCGTCCCGGCTATCATCGCGTCGACGACATCAGGTCCGAACTGAGCTGGATGAGTGCTATCGCCGCCGATACGCCGGTGTCCACACCATTGCCGGTGCTTACCATAGACTCTCAGGATGTACTGACAGTCGTTGTGCGGCAACGAGAAATACTGGTCGATGCAATAACCGTGATACCCGGGTGTACGGCCGAGGATTTCGACGGAGTGGTCGGATACGCCCAGATTGGTCAGATCACCGCACAACTGCACGAGCACAGTAGACACTGGCGGCCGCCGCCTGGATTTACCCGATTCCGTTGGGATCTTGATTCCATCCTTGGACCGACTGCTCGGTGGGGAGACTGGCGCGACGCTCCCCAGCTCAGTGCCGCAGATCGAGACAGTATTGAGCGAGCCGTCGCCGAGATACGCACACGAATCACTGAATTTGGCTATTCATCAGGGAGATTCGGACTTATCCATGCAGATCTGAGGCTGGCAAATCTGATGATCAATCCGCGGTCGGCGGATTCGACGATCACTGTCATTGACTTCGATGACTGCGGCTGGTCCTGGTATCTCACCGATCTGGCGTCGGCGCTGTCATGGATGGAAGACGCCCCCGACATCGATATGCGTATCGCGGAGTGGCTTGACGGCTATACGTCGATTTGCCCGCTCGAACCGGTTGAACTTGCGATGATCCCCAGTTTCGTCATGCTGCGCCGCATCCATTTGACCGCCTGGATCGCCTCGCACCCCGCGGCTGATGCCGCACGCGCGGTAGGCCCAGGGTTCGTGCCTGCTACCGCGGCATTGGCGCGGCGATATCTCAACGACCGGCATTGGTTGAGTTTTCGTAGCGTTAATCAATTTCACTAATTCACCGGAGTCCTGGTGAGAAATGGAGAATACTCATGCCCATGTTCGATCTGCGCGGCCGCTCGGTGATTATCACCGGTGCCACCAAGGGTATCGGTCGCGGTATCGCTTCGGTCTTCGCGGCCGCCGGTGCGAATGTCACCATCGCGGCGCGTTCGTCGGACGATATTGATCGTTGCGTTGCTGACCTCAGCGGGCAGGCGACGGGGAAGATTATCGGTATTCCCGCCGATGTGAGCGATCCGGAATCGTGTGCGCAACTCGCTGCGGCGACTGAGGATGCCTTCGGCTCAATCGACGTCGTCTGCGCGAACGCGGGAATCTTCCCAGAAGCGCCGCTGGCGACAATGACTCCCGCCCAGTTAACCGAGGTCCTCGATGTGAACGTTAAGGGGACTGTGTACACCGTGCAGGCATGTCTGGGTGCGCTCGCGTCATCGGGCAGCGGCCGGGTGATCCTCACCTCGTCGATTACCGGACCTATCACCGGCTACCCGGGCTGGTCGCATTATGGTGCGTCGAAGGCAGCGCAACTGGGGTTTATGCGCACGGCGGCAATCGAGTTGGCGCCCGTCGGCATCACCGTCAACGCGATTCTTCCCGGCAACATCCTGACCGAGGGGCTGGTGGGTATGGGTGATGACTACATCGCGTCGATGGTTCGCTCCATTCCCGCCCAGAAACTGGGTTCTCCGGAAGATATCGGATATTTGGCGGCATTTTTGGCCAGTAAGGAGTCGAGCTACATCACCGGACAGGCCATCGCTGTCGACGGCGGGCAGGTTCTGCCCGAGACGCCGGAAGCCGTCGCCACCTGAGATGGATGAATCGCTGGGCGGTCCTATTGCCGAAGACGTGCGACGACGCATCCTGGCAATGCTTGCCAGGGGGTCGCTGACGCCCGGAACACGTCTGGGCAATGAGCGTGAGATGGCGGAGCAGTTCTCGGTGTCGAGGTCTACGTTGCGCAGCGCATTGTTGCCACTGATCCACGCTGGTGTGCTCGAACGCCGTACGGGGCGTTCCGGTGGTGTTTTCGTCCGTGCGGATGTTGTGGAACGTAATACCGGCGAATTGACGAGTTTGCCGACGCGGCTACGCGAATCGGGTCATTCGAGCCGGAGTCAGGTGCTTGGCACGGACCGTCGTCGAGTGACACCGGCCGAGGCTGCGGCACTCGATATCGCGGAGTCGGCAGAGATCTTTGTGATCCGGCGGGTGCGCTATGCCGACGATGCGCCATTGTCGGTGGATCTCGCCTGCTTTCCCGTAGAACGTGTTCCGGATCTGCTTGAGCAACCGCTTGGCGGCTCGATTTATGATCTGCTGCGTATCCGTTACGGTGTCGTCGCGGCTCGTACGACGGAAACCATCGAGGTCGCGGCGGCGAGCGCACGTGAAGCGCAATTGTTGGGTATCCCCACGCGCAGACCGCTGCTCGCGATCACCCGGATTTCCTACGAAACATCTGGGCGTCCGTTCGAGTACTCTTTCGATCTGTTTCGTGCCGATCGGGTTCGCCTGACCGCTACCACCACGACCACGCCCCGCGAATTGCGTTCGGTTGACGGACGCGTTGAGCGGGAGGTCACCTCCGCGTGAGCAGAGTGTCCGGTGGCTCGGGAATGATAACCGGTATGGAGAACTCTGCGATCTTCGATAAGCATCGAGGGATCGGTTCGTTGGTGAGCCCCGTGGTATGTGCCGACGATCAGGTTGTAGTGAGCCATCGCCCGTTGTCGTCGGATGGGAACGTTGTCGCGGGATATCTGTTTGTCGAGACTCGTCGACACACTCGGTCGCTGAACACACTCACAGACAGCGAAGTGATCGCGGTTGCTCGCGCCGTGCATCGTGTCGCGCAGGCGCTGGATGCTCTCTATAACCCAGAGCATGTCTTCACGTTCATAGCGGGCCGAACCGTGCCGCATTTCCATCAGCATGTGTTCACCCGACATCGCGGAACCCCGGAGTCTATATCGTGGAATAACTTCGAAACATATTCGGGGGCATTATTTCTCGGTGCCAGTGCCTTGGCGGAATCTGTTGCGGAGTTGCGGTCACTGATCTCGTTGGAGAGCTGACGCTTCTTGAGTAGGGGGCTGGGGCGTCCATCGATGTTTTGCTTGAACGGATATACGCTGTGCCGTAGCTGACGTGTCCCAGATGAACCGTAGCGGTTATCGGGGACACGCCAGTGGCATTGACACCGTTTGGACGGCACTCCGACAGCAGAGATCCCCAGCTAGACAGGGACTTTTAGTGCCCTCGGTGAGACTCGAACTCTAAGAACGCATTTCGGGGTGCTGGGGCGACGCGTCGGATAGGTGTTGTGACCTGCGGTGACTCGTCTTCTTGTGTCATTCGTGTTCAATCCGATTCGCGGTCGTTTGTTGTCAATCTGTTGTCACGGCGCGGGCGGCGCAGCCTTCTACGTGGCAGTTCGAAAGCGCTGGGCGGGTAGGTCGACGGCTCGTTGGCGGCGTCCTTAACGTCGAGGGTCACCGATGACACGATGAACATGACTGAGGTGGTCGCGAAGGCCATCGCGAAGATACCCAACCCGTTCAGGTTCATGAGTTCGGGGTGGTCCTGTGGCACGACTTCCAGATTCAGTCGACGGAACACCGCGCCACCGAGGAACAGCCCTGCCGAAATAGCTGCGAATGCTGGCACCAACGCGCGCAGGGTTCTGCCGACGGTTCTCCATCGTGTGGAGCCGCGGGGGAAGTTGCCCCACTCTCGGAACGGCTCGGGCCGGTACACGGTCCCAGTTTGGTAGAAGCGCTGGGAGATCGATGCCCGCTGTGTCAGAGACCATTCCAACGAGGTGAAGACGGGCATGAACAGAACCGGCCCGATCACCACTGCCATGATCGCGAACGGACCGTCGTCGCCGGTGAAGACTTCGAACACCTCACTCGGCGGCGTGGGTTGTGACCTGCTGAGGCGTTCGGCGAGTACGTAGCTTGACTGGGCGGATACTGCGACCATCCCTGTCCAGACGAGCCAAGGCCACGTGAATCGCCACCACCCGCACACCTGTCGGGCCAGGATGCGGGCGAGCACCCAGCGGTGCAGATCGTTGAGCGCTCCGCTGTGTGGTGGCTCAGTCGACGCGGCTGCCTCCCGTAGCAGTTCTTCTTGCCGCCGTAGACGGGCCGTCGTGGTCGCATTGGCGATCAGGGCGATGAGCGCGGCGCCTCCGGCGAGGAATGGGCCAACCTTGAGGATCACATCGAGCACACTCTACGAGTACCGCATGTCTCGCGGTTGTTCGAACGCTATCGCCGAGTTGCCGGAATCTGAACGTACCGGTTTGATGAGGGACGTTGAGTGTGGAGAGACGTTCGGAGCTACGTATTTGGCATTGGCTGATATCGAGGCTGCCGGGCAAACAATCGATGTCGAACTGGCTGATCGCTGCCTTCGGGTGTGACCGGCCGATGAGTTGGACCCGTTGGACGCCCTCTATCGTTCCCTTATTGCACGAATAACGAAGCACATCGATTCTGTGTAATTGGTTGTGGTGGTGGATATTTCATTATTCATTCATCCAATAATGGTGTACCTTAGCGGCTTTGGATGTTTCACAGAATTGTGTGTACGGAAACTGTTGGTACACAACATGTTTTATACACCATAATTACTGTTCGTCTTATCCTTAATTTCCGTCCCTAATGTAGGCGAGGAAAGTGCTGGTCACAGGGTTCGTTCTCTGCTGGCCACGCGGCGATAGCGGCGCGCTTGACCTCATGCGGAGTGCTCGGCCTCACCTTTACTACCGTCAGCAGCCGGGGCAGGGACCGGATCGGCACGGACTCAACCGGGCACATGGGCACACTGTCGGAGAACCTTAGCGGCATCTCGGCTCACCACCTCGCATATGAGAACCGGTATAGATCCGGAACGGTCAATACCTGTATAGCGCACCGCAGGTCCAGGCTAGGTTACGGTCCTGCCGTAACCCTGTATTTCCCCAGTTCAAAGCGTTTTCTGCTACATTCCGTGGTGTGTGCGATGTGTGATCGACGCACGCGTTCGCAGTCGCGGTACCCACGCAAAGTGGTGCCCTCGACTCGTGCTTGCCGGCTGCAGTCGAGGGCATATCCACCACCCACACGAAGAGTGCAGCAGATGAGCACCCTATCGTCTACCGACCACCGCACTTGCCCCTACAACTGGTGCGATACACCAGCGTGCGGCTGTCAAGGGACATCGTGCCCACTGGTGGTCATGAAAACTGCCCGTGGGCGGTCACGAGGGGGTGCCCGGTGGCGGACATGAATCTGCCCGCTGGTCGGCCACCGGGGGTGGTTAGGTCAGGGTGGTGACCCCCTTTCCGGCGAGTGCTTGGGCCAGGCGTACGGAGTCGCTGCTGGTTTGGCAGCGGTGGGCGTGGTGCAGTAACCGGTCTACGGTCGCCGTCGCCAGCGTTTTGGGCATCAGCTCGTCGACCCCGGAGGGGTGCAGGTTCGACGACACGGCCACCGATTTGCGTTCGTAGGCGGCTTCCACGATCGGGTAGAGCCACTCAGCGGCATCGGTGCCCACGGGCAACAGGCCCACGTCATCGATGACGATGAGTTCGGCGCGCACGATCGTGGCCACTGCTTTACCGAGGGTGTCATCGCCACGATGGGCGCGCACCAGCATGCCGAGGTGTTCGAGACTGAACCAGGCCACCGGCATGCCGGCTTCGATGACTTTCTGCCCGAGCGCTTCGAGGAAGAATGTCTTTCCGGTGCCGGCGGGCCCACACACAACGAGATTCTCACGGCGGGAAACCCACTCGAGGGTTTGCAGAGCATGGTGGGTGGGGATCGGGATCGATGACGCCGACTCATCCCACACGTCGAACGTCTTGCCCGTGGGGAAGTTCGCCGCCTTACGCCGGGAGGCGAGCATGGAGCGTGCACGGCCGGCGGATTCCTCGGTCAACAGGGCTGTGATGACCTCGGCGGGGTCCCAGCGTTGGGCGCGGGCGGTGGCCAGCACCTCGCCGGCAATCGCCCGGGCGTGTGGCAGCCGTAGCTGTTTCATCAACGCTTCGACCTCGATCGGCAGCGTCGGAGTCGGGGTCAGGGTCGGAGTCGAGGTCATCGCCGTTGCTCCTCTCCGTCGGTGGTGGGTAGATAATGCTGGTGCCCAACATGTTCCAGCCTTTCGTGCCCTGGGCGAGAGAGGTGTCTTCCGACGCGTGGTGGCGGGTGGAGTCCATACCTTTGCTGGCCAGGATCGAGTCGAGATCACCGGTGGCGAACCGGCCGTGCACCGCGGCATGCCCGAGCGCCCAGTCCACCCCGCCGCGGCCGTGCAGGGCCGCCAACTCCACTGCGTGAGCCATCTTCTGATACATCCGTTCGGTACCCACCGCGGCCGCTTCTTTCAACCACAGTCCTGCACCTTCGCCGATCGCCAGGAACGCATGCTCGCCGGCACTACGGGCCCGAATCCGGTAGTCGCCCGGCGTTTTCGGCTGATGGCCGGAGAAATAAGCATCATCGATCGCCGGGGTAGCACGGGTGGCCTGCCCGTGGCGGGCCACCTCGACGGGCCCACCCGTATCGAGCGCACACACGACGACCTCGTTGGTGCCGGGATGGTGACGCACCCACACCGTCTGCCCCAACAATGTTGCCGGAACAGCAGTATTGGCAATACTCGAAAGTGATCATCGGGGTATTGGCGGGCACCTGGCGGGCCACCCCCAACCCGGCGGTGTGCGCGATCTCGGGAATCGGATGCAACCGGAGTCGTTCCTCGGCGAGCATCTCGACCGGACGCCGGCCGGTCACCCGATGCTCACGATCGTTGATCTCGCTCATGAACTGTTCGCACGCCACCTCCACGTCGCCGATGGTGTCGTAGGCCTCGAGCAGGTTGGTGGCGGTGGGCACGGTATCGGCTTTGGCGAGTTTCACGGCGTTCTCGACACCCCGCCTTTGGAGGCGGGGTCGGCCGGTTCGCAGGTGAGCACGCTGACCCCGTAGAACCGGCCGAAGGTGACCGCGTCACGGTTGCAGACCGCTACCCCGGCCACATGCCCGGTGGTGACGGTTTTCTCGTTGTCGGTCAACACATAGGTCGGTGCGTCACCCACGATCCGCAACACGCGGTCCAGGCCGGCAAAAACACTCGGCGCGGTCCGGTCGTGCAAGGCGATGACCACCCGGAAGCGGCACCACGCCAGCCACGCCACCTTGCGGCCATCGACGAGGGCCCGTCGCCGAAGTTGTACTGCAGCGACAACCCCGGTTCAGTCGCCCACGGTTGGTGCACCCGCGTATTGTCCAGTCGCCATTGGGCTTTGACTTCCGCGACCGCACGCCGAGTGGTAGGTTCGGTGCCGGTGAAACCGAGCGCGATGAGTTTCTCGTGAGCCTTGTCGGCACGGATCTTGCCTTCCGACTCGGTCACCCACCGCTCGATCTGCGGCAGGTAATCATCGATCAGCCGGGCCCGACGCACCGCCGGCGCCAGACCCGCGGCCCGGTCAGCGACCGCTCGTTTCACTGTGTGATGGCTGCACCCGCACAAGGCCGCAGCAGCCCGATACGACCCCCGTCAGGTCGTAGGCATTGAGTATCTCGATGAGTTCTCCGTCCCACTTCAAGGTGGGGCTCTCCCGTGAGCTCGTTCGATTCGACTAGGCATCGACATCGAAACCACGGGAGAGACCCCCACAGCGCAGACGCGCCGGATAGATACGACAGAAGTGGGCAACATCGTGACCGTCAACGGGCACTTTCCTGACCGCGAACGGGCAGTCCTTATTGGCCGTCAGCGGGCACTTGCGTGACCGCCCATGGACAGTTTTTCATGTCCGCCGACGCCAGGAATCAATCATCTAGTCATGGGGTCACCGCGATCTGGAAGCCAGATCCTCGCACGCTCCTGTACAAGCTCAAGGTCTAAAAGCAGCCTGATCGCAGTTTACCGGGCCGTAACACTCTCTTCTAGGCTGGCGGTGCGCACTGATCGGACCAATCATCACAGAAGTTAGCGAGCGTACCGAACCGCCGGAAAACCAATTTAGGTAGGAGAATTCGATGATAGAGACAGCTGCAGCATCCCCGAGATCCACCGCCACGATCGGCGCCTTCGCGCAATCGACGTTGAGTGCGCTCGCACGCTTCCGCAATAAGTTGGACGATCCAGCTGGGAATCAGCGCGAGGTCCTGCGAGACCTTCTGCAAGTGACACATTGAACATTGCTCTACGGCAACACCTCCACCTACAGAGACCCCGATGTGTTCCGGTCGCGCGTCCCAGTCCGGGACTACACCGACTTCGCCGACCACGTGTCGGCGATACGCGCAGGAGCTACCGCGGTCCTCACCCAGGAGACCCCGTACGCCTTCCTCCAGACGTCGGGGAGCACAGCCGAGCCGAAACTCATTCCCACGACCAGACACTGGCGCAAGCAGTATCGGGGGCCGGGCCTGTATTCGCAGTGGGGACTGTATTACGAGAGATTTCTGCGCGACGAGGCGAGCGGAAACGCCGGCGCAGGCCCTGCTGAACCCGTCCGGCGAGCGAGTCTAGCGGGCTCGATCGTCGACATGTCGTGGTCGCGGACGCAGCTATCCCCTGTGCCACCGGGTGACCGGAGATTTCCGCAGTACAGCATCTCAGCGCGCCCAGCATCTGTTGGCGGAACCGATTGGATACCTCCGTGGTACGACGACGAGTGGTTCCATCCAAGCGGTGGGTCGGCTGAGTTCATCGCGCGGCTTCCGAGGCTGAACAACGAGTCGGTGCGAGGTCTGGTTACTCTCAACCCATCCCGGGTCGTCGCATTGGACCGCGCGGTCCGCGAGCGCGGTGAGTGGCTTGTGTCGCACATTACCGATCACGGGCGCGCCAGTTCGGACTACCTGAACGGATTGCGTCAGGCGGTAGAACACTGCGACGGACTCGGGTTGCGGCAGGTGTGGCCTCGACTCGAGTTGTTGGTCGCCTGGAATTCCGCGTCGGCCGCACTTTACCGCAGCGCCATCGAGGGGCTGCTGCCCGGTGTGGACAGACTTCCTTTCAGCACCACCGGAACCGAGGGCATCGTCACCACTCCAGTCGATGCGCATCAATCCGCTGGGCCACTCGCGATCGACCAAGGCTTCTACGAGTTCCTTCCATGGAACGACCACAACGACGGTCGAAAGGTGCAGGCATTCCCCGCCACGCTGCTCGCCGACGAACTCGTCAAGGGGCAGACCTATCGACTCGTGATGAGCCAAGGCAACGGGCTGTTGCGTTATGACGTAGGCGATCTGTACACGGTACTGGGCCACGTCGGTCAATCGCCACGCCTGGAGTTCGTGGGGCGCGCCGGAGCAGGGCATTCGTTCACCGGGGAGAAATTGACCGAGACCCAGGTGTACGGCGCCGTGCGGGCGAGCCTGCATGCCGAGCTGCGCAGAGACTCCGCAGCAATCTTCACTGTCTCCCCAGTGTGGTCAGACCCGCCGCACTACACCGCGATCATCGAGGCCGCGGATCCTGCCGAGGCCGCCCCCTCGGTCGGGCGGATCGCCGCGCGTATCGATGACGAGCTCGCCAAGCAGAACATCGAGTACGGCGAGAAGCGGGCCAGCGGTCGACTCGGGCATCCACGGGCACTGTTGGTCGCGCCCGGCACCCTGCACACCGCGGCGGCTGCACTGGCCCGTCCGGGAACCTCAGTCGCGCAGATCAAACACTTCTGGATCCAACGCGACTCGAAACTGCTGACCAGGCTGCAGGAGACCGCGGTCGACGTCAGCAGGCTGCGGTGAGCGCCATGCCCGTTGACGCCGCGGTGCAACGATCCACCCGATATTTGTCCGGGGCGGCCGATGTGCGGTTGGCTGTGCACACCTGGGAACCGGCGAACGGGTCCGCCCGAGGGACCGCCTTCTACATTCACGGTATTCAGAGCCACGCCGGTTGGCTGCACGAGACCGGTCCGCAGTTGGCCGCGCGCGGGATCACCGTGACGGCGCTGGACCGGCGAGGTAGCGGTGAAAGCGGTGGAGCGCGCGGAGATCTGGAATCTGCCGATGCGGTGTTCGATGACTATCGACGGGCGTTCGACCAGATCGATGAGGCGGGCCCGGTGGTGGCAGTCGGGCAGAGCTTCGGGGGCAGCGTCATGGCCGGGTTGCTGGTCAACGATCTGATCGCACCCGACAGGGTCGTGTTCTGTGCTCCGGCGCTAGGTCAGCAACGCCTTCGTCACGACGCCGATGCTCTGGCCGCCATTCGCGGTGACAAAACCGGTGAGCGAGTGTTCTTGGGCTTCACTGACGACCAGTACACAACCGACAGCGTCCACCTTCGATGGATTGCCAATGATCCACTGATGATCCGCTCGATCACGGCGCGGACGCGGGCCACCATGGTGGAGATCGAGGACACCTACTGGGATGCAGATGATGTTGTGTCCGACGCCATACTCGTGCACCCCCGGACCGATTCGATCATTGACACCGCCGCGGCGGGCCATGTGCTTCAGCGGCTGTCCGGGGCGGTGCACCGCGTGGTGCTGCCAACGGATGCGCATTACATCGAGTTCTCCGAGGCCCGAGATGACTACCTGGCGATCATCGCCGGGGCCCTCGAACAGGTCTGACCGCGATGCCGAACACAGTCGATATATTCAAGACGAAGATCGGGCTCGACACCACATTCGGCCACGGACAAACGGTCCGTCATCACGCGGAATCGGTTGTCGTTGCCGTATCTACCGGTCAGGTCACCGGTTGGGGGGAAGGTGCGCCGCGTCGTTATGTGACCGGCGAGACGCTCGACGGGGCCGCTGAGTCGTTGGAGCGCTACGATTCGACCCGTTTGCTTGACGCCGTGGCTGCGGCGACGACATTGGCGGGTGCGGTGGTGGCGATTGAGTCGGCGACGCTGCCCGACGTACTGGGCAATGCGGCGGCGTGCGCACTGGAAACCGCGCTACTCGACCTTGCTCTGCGCCGGTTCGCGCGTCCCGTTGCCGATCTGTTGACGACGATCGATCCCACCGGCCGCATCTTCCATCAGCAGGCGCGTGCAGTTCCGTACTCCTTCGTTCTGGAGTCCACCCGCACGGTGGCCGAACAGCTCAACGAACTGGCCTCCAGCACAACAACATCGCCCGTGGCGGTCAAGGTGAAGGCGCATCACGACGTCGACCGAACGATCGCCGACATCGGCCGGCTCCGTGACACCCCGGTCACGGCATCAGCGTTAATATCCATCGACGCCAACGGCATCTGGGACCGCGCAGACTGTCGCCGGTTGCGCCCAATACGGGGCGACGTCGCTTGGCTCGAAGAGCCCACTGGCCAGCGTGATTGGGATGAGATAGCAGCCATCCGACACGAGACCCAGCTACCGGTGATGCTCGACGAATCGATCACCTCCGTGACCGACTTGGCGACGGCGACCCGAAGACACGCAGTCGATCTCGTCAACATCAGAGTGTCGAAGTTCGGTGGCGTGATCGCCGCGGCCCGCGCCATCAGCGAGATCAGCGCTCGCGGCATGGGATATCAACTTGGGGTGCAGGTCGCGGAGGTCGGCCCTCTGTGGTCTTTCGGACGCCATCTGGCCACGCATTTACGCAACCCGGTTGCTGTCGAGGTCGGCAAACAGGACCTGTGGTTCACCACCCCCACCACGCTCCCGGCATACCGTGTGGACCGGCGTAATCATCTGGCGACGCCCATCTCTGGCAGCGGGAGCGGCATCGAACCGTCGCCGCATCTGCTGGACAGCCTCATTCCGATCACCCCTGTTCGGTCCCACGCCGACCGAACCAACGAAAGGACCATCGCGTGACCGCCGTAACCACACCCCGTCAGCGAGAAGAACTGCTGTCGCACCACGCCCGTTCGCTGTCGATGTCAGCTCCCTACGCTGTGCCGGCCGCACCGCCGGGCGGGCATCTGATCAACTTCGTCAACGGAGCGCCTGCAGCAGAAGCTCTGCCCGCCGACGCGATCGCCACGGCCGCGCAGCTGGTCGTCAGCCAACGTCCGGGACTGAGCCTGGGGTACGGGCCCAATGCCGGCGACCCCCGACTCCGCGAGTTGATCGCAGCCCGGTATCACGTAGATGCGGGGCGCATCGTCATCACGAACGGCGGACTGCACGCCGTGCAGTTGATCCTCGCCGCGACCGTGGAGCCCGGATCTGCAGTCGTGGTCGACACGCCCACCTTCCCTGACGCGATCCGTCTCGTGGAGAACTCGGGCGGGCGAATCGTTCCCGTCCCGACTCGCAACGGAACAAGCGACGTCGATCGCATCACACAGATCCTCGACGAGGATCGTGGACGGAGCATCAAGGTCGTTTACACGCTGCCGGACCACCACAACTCCGCCGGTGGCAGCCTCCACCACAGAGACCGGGTCCGTCTTCTTGAGGCGGCCGAACGCAACGGTGTCGTCGTCATCTCCGACAACCCGTACCGCGAGCTGTCCTTCGACACGCCCGACACCGACTTCGACGTTGCATCCGACAACCTCGCCATCGCCGGTACGTTCTCCAAGACTCTGGGTCCCGGGCTGCGACTCGGGTGGATCGTCGCCCCGACATGGGCTGTACCGCATCTGATAAACCAACGACGCCGCCAGGACTTCCAGCCCTCAGCCCTCGCGCAGGCGCTCACCGCAGAGCTCCTCGACGGCAACGATGCGTGGTATCGCAGCCTGATTACCTCGGCCACCGCCATCTACCGGGACCGTGAAGAGACAGCTGCTCGCGCGCTTGCCGCCGCCGGCGACACCATCGCATTCACTCGGCCCCGAGGCGGCTTCTTCCACTGGATCACCGTCACCGACTCCTCCGTCGACCTGGCCACCGTCGACCGGCGGCTGCGGGAGCGTGGCGTCGTGATCTCCCGCGGGACGTTCTACGACCCGACTTTCACCGGCCGCTATGACGACCACTTCCGTATCGCATACTCGCGGGTGCCGCTCGACCTACTCGATACGGGCGCGCGAATCCTTGCCGAGGAACTCACGGCGCGATGAATGCGCACCTCAGCCGATCCTCATCGCCGGAGGTCGTGGATCTCCTGCGCGGAAGCCACCACACCGCGGTTCTGTCGATCGCGCCTGGCACCGTCGAGTCGGCGCCGATCACAACCCCGCTGTGGTACTCCTTCGACCCTGTCAGCTTCCAGTTCACCATCGTGACCCCGCGCATGAGCCGGAAGATGCGCCATCTCGTCGCCGGCGCGCCGGTCTCACTATGCTTCGTCGGAGAAATCGGTACCGGTGCGTTCGTCTCCGTCCGGGGCGCAGTGGACGCCGTCGACGCGATTTCGCACGACGATCGAGTCACCTTCGCCGTCCGGTACAGAGGCAGCGAAGCCGAACATTTCGTGACCCAGTCGACGTTCGACGACGACGCCATGGCCGCAGTGCATATCGCCCCGACGCGCTGGAGTGCGAGGGTCACGTGAGTCGGGTGCGCGCGAAAGTCCTCATCCTGTACGGCTTCTTCTTCCTCATGGGAGCCGAGACCTACGTCGTCAATCCGCTGATCCCCACGCTCGGTCGCGCACTCGACGTCAGCGCACCCACCGCAGCCATGTCGGTGACCGCCTTCGTGATCGCCTACGCAGTCGCGGCGCCGCTGGTGGCCGCTGTCGCAACGCCGCGTCGTCGTCCACGACTGGTGGTAGCGGGCATCATTCTGTTCGCTGTGGGCAACCTCGCGTGCGGGGCCGCATGGCACTTCGACGTCGTCGCCGTCGGGCGGCTCGTCGCCGGCGTAGGTGCCGGTCTTGCCGCGCCGTCGGTGTGGACCCTGCTGTCGGCACTAGTATCGGCGAATCTGCGGGGCAGGATCGTCGGATACGGTGTCGCGGCGTACGGAGGCGGCCAGGTCCTGGGCGTTCCGCTCGGAGCATTCATCGCCGAGTGGGCCTCATGGCGTCTGGTGTTCATCGGCATCGGGGCCGGCTTCATCGCGCTTCTGCCGCCTCTGATATTGCTGCTCAGACCCCATGGCGAGAATGTCGCCGCGGACACCGGCGCCGTTGTCGACAAGGACGCCACCAGTGGCGATAGAACGCAATTGCGCGGCGTTATTATGATCACACTGGTCTTCGCGTTGGCAGCGACGTTCTTCGTACAAGCGGGGCGCCTGGGTGCCTACAGCTACGTCAGCAGCATCGCCGAGGACCGTTTCTCGGTGACCACGAACGACCAGGGACTCATCGGCCTCGCCGCGGGTCTCGGCGCGATCGCGGGATCGGTCCTCGCCGGCAGACTCTGCGACCGGCTCCACCGCTCGGGCAGGTCAGTGCTCTACGTGTCCATCCTGTTCGGGACCATCTTCCTTGGATTCGCCATCGTCAGCTTCGCCACATACTCGCCGACACTGTTCCTCATCGCCCTCGTCGGGTGGTGCACCGCTGGCGGTGGCTTCTACTCTGCCCAGCAGGTTTTCTTCAGCTCCCAACGAGTCGAGATCCGCCAATCCGCGATCGCGTGGAACGGCACCGTGATGAACATCGGGATCGCCGCCGGAACAACGATTCTCGGTACATTCACGCTGGGCGGTACGTGGTTCATCACCGCCATGGCGGTTCTCGCCGTAATCGGCCTGGCCGCGCTCATCGCGACTCTGGTCAGAACAGAGCGACGACAACCCACCGCGAGGTTCTCGTCATCGCCCGACGAGGAGACCGTCCCGTGAGGCTGCAGATCGCGCTGGCTCAGGTAACGAGTGGGTACGACGTGACGCACAACCTTTCGGTCATCGAGCACAACACCCGCCGAGCCGCCGACCGTGGGGCCCGCGTGGTCGTCTTTCCTGAAGCAATGATGCACGGGTTCGGACGACCACTCGCACCGATCGCCCAACCACTGGACGGGCCGTGGGCAAACGGTGTGCGTGCGATAGCCGCCCGAAACAACGTGACAGTCATCGCGGGAATGTTCACACCCGCCGCAGGCGGACGGGTACACAACACACTGCTGATCACCGGCGACGTCGAAACCAGCTACGACAAGATCCATCTCTATGACGCCTTCGGCTACCGCGAATCCGACGAGGTAACACCCGGCATCACGCCGGTCACCTTCACCGTAGACGGCGTATCACTGGGCGTGGCAACGTGTTTCGATTTGCGGTTCCCGGCACTGTTCCAAGATTTGGCACTGCAGGGCGCCGACGCGATAGCGGTACCGGCATCGTGGGGGCGGGGCGAGAAAAAATTGGATCAATGGAAGCTGCTGACGCAGGCGCGCGCCGCGGATTCCACCAGCTACGTTCTGGCCTGTGATCAACCCGACGGCACCAGATCACACGGCCCGCTCGGTGTCGGACATTCCCGCGTCGCCGGCCCCGACGGGTCTCTGCTGGCCAGTCTCGGGGCACCGGAAGGTGTGCTCGTAGTCGAACTTGACACCGACCACGTGGACGCTGTTCGACAATCTATCACCGTGCTGCAGCAACGACCAGGCTGACTCGGCGAATCTCTGCGGCGTACGTTCGATTTGCGGCCGGGTTTCCCACCTAGCATGGACCCTATGACCAACAGTGATGTCGAGAGTTACGCTGGCTCCCAACGTAAACCGTGAATACTCATCGCAGCATCAAGATCTGGATCACTAATCTCACAGCGTTGAACCTCATCGAGACCAACCCGATCAGCCAGTTCCCGGCCAGATTGCTCATAACACTGCCCACAATTGGAGGCCACGCCCGTGCCGCGACGGATACTCCACACCATCAAGCATTTGCGGTGCTACTCCCGCTGGCCGGTCCGCACCCTGCCACCACCACGGGCGAACGGGTCTGCATGAGGACCTCGCAGGTGACGCGTTTGCACAGGTTCTGCCCGTGGTGGTGAAGGCGAACACCGGGACCATCCCGGCTACACCATCGTGTATAGAGGACGTCTGCACCACCGTGTCGGGAAAGACCGCCCCGACCGATTGTGGCAGGCCTTTGAGTCCGTCGCAGACGAGGAAGAAGATGTCGGCTACACCCCGGTTCTTCAGCTCGGTGAGCACCGCCAGCCAGTACTTGGCCGATTCACCATCGCCCTCACCGGTCCACATCCCGAGCACGTCACGATGCCCGGCCAGATCCACCGCGATCGCGGCGTAGATCGGCCGGGGTCCTACCTGCCCATCGCGGATTTTGACGTGGATGGCGTCGATGAACACCGCGGCGTAGACGCGTTCGAGCGGACGGGCATGCCAGGTGGCCATCTTTTCGAGCACCCGGTCGGTGATCGGGCTGATCGTGTCTTTGGACACCGCAGCACCGTAGATGTCGGCGAAATGGGCGCTGATCTCACCGGTGGTGAGCCCACGGGCATACAGCGACAGCCACCACCTCATCCACATCAGTCAAGCATCGTTGACGCTTTGTCACGATCTGCGGTTCGAAGGTGCCTGCCCGGTCCCGAGGGACATCGATCTCGACCTGCACACACGCATCAGTCAGCACGGTCTTCGACCGAGACCCGTTACGCGAGTTGACACTCCCATGACCACGCTGGTCGTGCTTGTCGTAACCGAGATGCTCAGACATCTCTTTATCGAGCGCCGTCTCGAGCGCCGTTGTGGTTATCGCTTTGAGCAACCCATCCGGACCGGTCAGGCGGACCCCGGCCTCGCGGGCCTGGTGGACCAGTTCGCGGGCTACCTCGAGTTCATCGACGCTGCGGTCCGCAGGCACCTCGACGATCCCGTCATCGTGTTCATTAGATGGCTCCACAGCCACCAGAGTGTCGGTCATGATGCGACCTTCCTGCCCCCGACACACCGAGGGCGGTAAGGCCACTTACACCGTTCTCACGACAGTCCCTTCCGGCTCGCCGACATGTTCCGTGTCGGTTCGAGTAAGAACGTTCTGGTGCCCTCGGTGAGACTCGAACTCACACTGGACGGGTTTTGAATCCGTTGCCTCTGCCAATTGGGCTACGAGGGCACGCAACCCTTGCGGTGGTTGCAAGAGCTCACTCTAGACGATCGGCTGGAGCGTCCGCCAAGCGGTAGGCTCCTTACATCAGCAAAGGCACTCATCAGCACAGTCAATGACTGGTTGGGTGGTGAATATGTCCAGGTAGGACGCCGATGCGCCATGCGATACGGAGGAGGGGGATGGTGACGGTGACTGAGAGTGTCGCGGCCGAGTCGGGGGAGAAGACCACACACCGGGTGTTGGTAGCGGAGGACGATTCGTTGATCCGGATGGATCTCATCGAGATGCTTCGGGAGGAGGGCTATGACGTCGTGGGTGAGGCGCCCAACGGTCAGGCTGCGGTGGATCTGACGGAGAAGCTCACCCCGGACTTGGTGATCATGGACATCAAGATGCCGGTGCGTGATGGTATCGATGCTGCCTCGGAGATCGCGCAGAAGCGGTTGGCGCCGGTCGTGATGCTCACGGCGTTCAGTCAACGCGATTTCATCGAGAAGGCGCGTGACGCCGGTGCGATGGCATATCTGGTCAAGCCGTTCACCAAGGCTGACCTTGTGCCGGCGATTGAGGTGGCTGTGAGTCGCTACCACGAGCTCAAGTTGCTTGAAAATGAAGTTGCGACTATGCAGGAGCGGCTGGAGACGCGCAAGCTCGTCGAACGCGCCAAGGGGCTATTGATGGAAAAGCAGTCGCTGAGTGAACCCGAAGCGTTCAAATGGATTCAGCGAGCGGCCATGGACCGTCGCACCACGATGAAAGTGGTGGCGCAGGTGGTAGTGGAGACGCTGAGCCCACCCGCTGAATGAGCGCCGAATAATACGTGCGCGTGGTTTCTCGTTAATTCTGTGAAAACCGTTGCTGTTCTCGTGCAGGTTTGTTCTCAATGCGTCGCGCGAAGTGTTCGATCGGTTTATGTTTTGCGAAGGTCTCCTCGGTAGATCTCCCGGTTTATACGGCCGGGTGGCTGATTCAAGGGGTGGTAGAGAATGCACCGACGCATGACGACCACGGCGCTGGCGATGACGCTGGGTGCTGTGCTCACCGTTTCTGCATGTAGTAGCAAGTCCACAGATTCCGGGTCGGAGTCGAGCGGGTCCGCGTCGTCGGGTTCGAGTCTGACGATTGCTTCAGTTGCCCAGGTCGACGCCGAAGGCAAAGTGGTGCCGCCGGCCGCCGAGGGAGCCGCACTGGATCCGGCTCAGTCGACGGGCGCGAAGTGCGCGCCGGTGGCTCTTGCCATGGCGGGTGCGTTGACCGGCGCCAACGCCGCTCTCGGTACCAACATTGTCAACGGTGCACAGTTGGCCGTGGATCAGCACAACAAGGCGAACGCGGATTGCAAGATAACCCTCAAACGCTTTGATACAGAAGGTGATCCGCAGAAGGCCACCCAGGTGGCGCCGCAGATCACCAACGACGACTCCATCATCGGCTTGATCGGACCGGCGTTCTCCGGCGAAACCAAGGCAACCGGTGGCATTTTCAATCAGGCGGGTTTGGTATCGGTCACCGCCTCGGCCACCAATGCAACGCTGACCGACAACGGATGGAAGACCTTTTTCCGTGGTCTGGCCAATGACGACACGCAAGGTTCCACGGTGGCGAAGTATCTCAGCAACACCCTGGGTAAAAAGAAGGTGTGTGTCATCGAGGATGACAGCGCCTACGGCACCGGACTGGCCAAGGTGGTCACCGAATCGCTCGGATCGGCCGCAGACGCCTCCTGTTCGGGCGACGTGAAGACCGGTGAGCGTGATTTCTCAGCCATCGTGTCCAAGGTGACGGCGGCTAAACCCGATGCCGTCTTCTATGCGGGCTACTACGCCGAGGCGGCTCCGCTCGCACAGCAACTCAAGTCGTCAGATCCGGACGTATTGTTCGCCTCGGGCGACGGCACCAATGATCCGCAGTTCGTGGCCCAGGCCGGCGACTCGTCCAAGGGTGCGATTCTGTCGTGCCCGTGCGGTCCCGCTCCGGAGAAGCTCGCCAGCGAGTACAAGTCGGCGTTCAATGTGGCCCCCGGCGTCTACTCGGTGCAGGCCTACGATATCGCCGCGATCCTGATCAAAGGCATTGAATCAGGCGAAAACACCCGGTCCAAGCTTGCTGAATACGTCCGCAGCTACAAGGGGCAGGGTCTGGCCGGTGAATATGCGTGGACGCCTAAGGGCGAGTTGTCCTCGTCGCTGGTCTGGATCTACGAGGTCAAGTAGCCGGCACACGCCCGGTGCGCTCGTCCCGTTATGGGCTGGCGCGCCGGGCGCTGTCGCGGATCTGGGTGAAAGGGAGCAATGACGGCGGCATATCTGGTTGCCGAGACATCGAGCGCGGTGTCGTCGATTGTGGTCGCGTCGACGACTATCGGGTTCGATGTCCATTCGTTGATTCAGGGTTTTTGGGGACTGACCATTGAAGGCCTCACCTACGGGGCGGTATACGCGCTAGTCGCGGTGGGCTATACGTTGGTCTACGGGGTGCTGCGCCTAATCAACTTCGCGCATTCCGAGGTCTTCATGCTCGGCCTATTCGGCACCTACATCGGTCTGTTGCTGCTCGGCTTCAGCCCGTCGGGTAACACCTATGCCGAGGGAACGGTGATGACCGTTGTTTACCTCGTCATCGCAGCGGTGTGCGGGATGATCATTTCCGGCGGGGCCGCAGTGGGTCTCGAATTCATCGCGTACCGGCCGCTGCGCCGGCGCAACGCAAAACCGTTGGCCTTCCTGATCACCGCCATCGGAATGTCTTTCGTACTACAGGAATTCGTGCATTACGTGCTGCCGAAATTCCCGATCAACCCGTCGTTGGGCGGTTCGACAGCCCAGCCGACGATCCGGCTGGTTGATCAGGTGCGCGAATTCACCGTGTTCGGTGCGCCCGTCTACAACCTGACGATGGTCATCATCGCTTCGGCGATTACCCTTGCCCTGGCCACCGATTTCCTCATCAATCACACCCGGTTGGGCCGTGGTATTCGGTCGGTGGCCCAAGATCCCGACGCCGCGCTGCTGATGGGTGTGTCGCGTGAGCGGATCATCCTGGTGACTTTCCTTATCGGCGGGCTGCTCGCCGGTGCCGCCGCACTTCTTTACACCCTGCGGGTGCCGACCAACATTATCTATAGCGGTGGATTCATCCTCGGTATCAAGGCATTCTGCGCTGCGGTTCTCGGCGGCATCGGCAATGTGCGGGGGGCGCTATTGGGCGGGCTGCTGCTGGGTGTGATGGAGAATTACGGCTCGGTGCTGTTCGGCAACCAGTGGAAAGACGTCGTCGCCTTCGCGTTGCTGATTTTGGTGCTGATGTTTCGGCCCACCGGCATCCTCGGGGAGAAACTCGGAAAGGCGAGGGTATGACGACACCGCAACCCACGTCCGACCAGTCGGCATCGGATGCATCGCAGGGGCGTGGAGTCGGTGACACCGTCCGCGGCTGGTGGAGCGGGCTGCCCCGAATCCAGCAGTGGCTCGTCGGCCTTCCACTGCTGGTGCTGCTGGCCGCGTTGCCGGTCATCAAACCGCCGCTGATCACCACGACCGCCACCAATTTCGGGGTGGTGATGGCCACGTTCGCGATGACGGCGCTGATCGCCATCGGACTCAATGTCGTTGTCGGGCAGACCGGGCTGCTCGATCTTGGCTACGTCGGCTTTTATGCGGTGGGCGCCTATGTTGTCGCGCTGATGACCAGTCCGTCGAGTCCGCTCTGGCACCATCGCGATCACGGGTTTTTCTCGGGCCCATTGGCATGGTTGGCGTGTGTGCCGATCGCCATCGTGGTCACCGGTATCACCGGCGTGATCCTGGGTACGCCGACATTGCGTGTGCGCGGCGACTATCTGGCCATCGTGACGCTCGGCTTCGGTGAGATAGTGCGGCTGCTCGCCGACAATCTCGAAGACGTCACCAATGGCGCGTCGGGTTTGCAGGGCGTCCTTTTCCCCGATCTGGGGCATTCGCACGCGCAACCGGGCGGCGTGTTTTCCAACGCCAACGACGGATCTGCTCTCAACTACGGCGTCTGGTGGTATTGGCTGGGGATGGCTCTGGTCATCGTCGTGCTCATCGTCATCGGAAACCTGGAGCGCAGCCGAGTCGGCCGTGCCTGGGTGGCGATCCGCGAGGATGAAGACGCCGCCGAGATCATGGGTGTGCCGACCTTCAAATACAAGCTGTGGGCGTTTGTGATCGGCGCCGGAATCGGCGGGTTATCCGGGGCGGTATACGCCGGGCAAGTGCAATATGTGGACCCCAAGGCATTCACGGTCATCAACTCGATGCTGTTCCTGTGCGCGGTGGTCCTTGGCGGGCAGGGAAATAAACTTGGTGTCATCGCGGGGGCGTTCATCATCGTGTATCTGCCGGCGCGGGTGCAGGGCATCGACGTCGGCGGCCAATCGCTCAGCGAATTCAAATACCTGTTCTTCGGTGTGGCCCTGGTGGTATTGATGATCTTCCGTCCGCAGGGACTCTTTCCCGCGCGGGCACGCCTGGTGACCTTCGGGCAGCGGATCTACGCCGCGGTGCATCGCACCACGAAGCGGGCATCGGCGCCAACCGAGGAGGCGCACGCATGACCCACCGCAGACCGCAAGAACACGGCGCGCTGGCAGGTGAGAACGCGCCGCTCCTGCAGGTCGATGCGCTCAGGGTCGAGTTCGGCGGCCTGGCGGCCCTCGACGATGTCACCTTCGACATCAAGCGTGGTGAGATCCTCGGCCTGATCGGACCCAACGGGGCCGGCAAAACGACCTGCTTCAACGCGATCACCGGTGTCTACCGGCCCAGCCGCGGTACCGTGACCTTCGACGGTGCGCCGTTGGGGCGGACGAAGCAACACAAGATCACTCGGCTCGGCATTGCCCGCACCTTTCAAAACGTCCGGCTCTGGGGCGAGATGACGGCCCTGGAGAACGTGTGCGTGGGTACCGATGCGCGCCACCAGAGTTCGGTGTTCGGTGGAGTTTTCCGCACACCCAGGTTCTACCGTGAGGAGCGCGACGCCGTCGACCGGGGTATGGCGCTGCTGGAGTTCGTCGGCATCGCCGGGCGTGCGGCGGAGAAGGCGGCCAATCTGCCCTACGGCGATCAGCGTCGCCTGGAGATCGCGCGGGCATTGGCCACCGAACCGAAACTGCTGTGCCTCGACGAGCCGGCCGCAGGTTTCAACCCGAGCGAGAAGACGGCACTCATGGGTCTGATCAAGAAGATTCGCGATAACGGGTACACCGTGCTGCTCATCGAGCACGACATGCGACTGGTGATGGGCGTCACCGACCGTATCGTGGTGCTGGAATTCGGCCGTAAGATCGCCGACGGCAGCCCTAAAGAAGTTCGTGATAATCCGGCCGTTATCGCGGCCTATCTGGGAGTTCCCGATGACGACATCGCCTGATCCGCATTTGGTGACACCGGCGCGGTCGAGTGCTGCGCCGGTCCTCGAGGTTAGTGATGTCGTAGTCCACTACGGCCGTATCCGTGCCCTGCATGGGATTTCGCTTGCGGTGGCTGCAGGAGAACTTGTCACTCTGCTCGGTGCGAACGGTGCCGGAAAATCGACCACCATGCGCGCGATCTCCGGCCTGAACACACTCAGCAGTGGAGATATCCGATTCAACGGCGAGTCGATCACCCGGCTCTCCCCGCACCAACGGGTGTCCCGAGGCATCATCCAGGTACCGGAGGGACGCCGGATTTTCCCGGGTATGACGGTCCAGGAGAATCTCGACATGGGTTGTTACGGAAGAAAGTTCGAGAATAAGTCGGCCTATGGCCAAGCGCTGGAACGCGTATTCGAAACATTTCCGCGCCTGGGTGAGCGGCGCAAGCAATACGGCGGCACGATGTCAGGCGGAGAGCAGCAGATGCTCGCGATCGGCCGCGCGCTTATGGCCCGCCCAACCCTACTGCTACTCGATGAACCGTCGATGGGGTTGGCGCCCATGGTGATTGCGCAGATATTCAGCATCATCTCGCAGATCAACGACGAGGGCACCACCATCTTGCTTGTGGAGCAGAACGCTCAGCAGGCGCTTACCAGATCTGATCGGGGATATATCCTGGAGACCGGTTCGATCACCAAAGAGGGCCCGGGTAAGCAACTGCTCGTCGATGACGCGGTACGTGAGGCATACCTGGGCGTGGCATGATCGAGGGGTGGGCTGTGTGTGAAGCGGTCACTGACGCGTCGGGCTGTCGGTACGGGTCACTAGACTCACCTGTGTGAGTCCAGCACAGAGTTCCGTTCGTCCGTCGGCACCCGGCACCCGCACTGCCGGTGCCAAGGCCCGTCAGCCCGTGCTGATGCTCCTCGATGGGCATTCCCTGGCGTACCGGGCGTTTTTCGCGTTGCCCGCGGAGAACTTCAAGACGGCCACCGGGCAGCCCACCAACGCCGTCTATGGCTTTACCTCGATGCTCATCAATCTGCTGCGCGACGAAGAACCCACCCATATCGCTGCCGCCTTCGACGTTTCCCGTAAAACGTTCCGTTCGGAGATGTTTCCCGACTACAAAGCGCAGCGTTCGGCGTCGCCCGACGAGTTCCGCGGGCAGGTGGAACTCACCAAGGAAGTCCTCGATGCCCTCGGGATTACGGTGATGGCGATCGAGGGCTATGAGGCCGACGACATCATTGCCACTCTGGCCACCCAGGCTGAAGCGGCGGGCTTCCGCGTTCTGATCGTCACCGGAGACCGGGATTCCCTGCAATTGGTAGATGAATCGGTCACCGTGCTGTACCCGCGTAAAGGCGTCTCCGAGCTCACCCGCTTCACCCCGGAGGAGGTCGAGAAGAAGTACGGCCTGACGCCGGCCCAGTATCCCGATTACGCGGCCTTGCGCGGTGATCCCAGTGACAACCTGCCGGGCATACCCGGCGTGGGGGAGAAGACTGCGTCGAAGTGGATTCGCGAGTACGGCTCGCTGGCCAGTCTCGTTGACCGCGTCGACGAGGTGAAAGGAAAGGTCGGGGATGCGCTGCGCGCACATCTGGCATCCGTGCAAACCAACCGTCAGCTCACCGAACTCGTCCGCGATATGCAGTTGCCCGCGGGCCCCGATGAACTTGCCCTGGTCGGCTGGGATCGTGACCGCATCCACCAGCTTTTCGACGATCTTGAGTTCCGTGTCCTGCGCGATCGCCTGTTCTCGACACTGAGTTCCGTGGAACCCGAGGCGCAGGACGGATTCGATCTTGACGGCGTGGTGCTCTCCGCGGGCGAGGTCGGCGGCTGGCTCGACGCCCACGCGCGCACCGGGCGCACCGGGCTGGCCGTCACCGCACCGCAGCGGGTCGTCGGATCAGATGTCGCCGGTGTGGCGATAGCGGGAGCCGACGGGGTGTCGGCGTATGTGGATATCACCCAGCTCAGTCCCGATGATGAGGCGGCGTTGGGATCCTGGCTCGCCGACCAGTCAGCGGCCAAAGCCCTGCACGAGGCGAAATGGGCGATCCACGCATTGCGTTCGCGTGGGTGGACGCTTGCTGGTGTCACCAGCGACACCGCACTGGCCGCCTACCTGGTGCGCCCCGGGCAACGCAGCTTCAATCTCGATGATCTCGCCCTGCGGTATCTGCGTCGCGAACTGCGCAATACCGATGCGGCCGGTGAGGGTCAGTTGTCGTTGCTCGACGATGACGGCGCAGACGCGCAGGTCGCCGAACAGCACATGCTGGCGGCACGGGCGGTAGCCGAACTCGCCGACACGCTCGACACCGAACTCGACCGCATCGATTCGCGACCGTTGCTGACCGAGATGGAATTGCCGCTACTGTTCGTCCTCGCCGATCTTGAGGCCGCCGGAATCGCCGTAGACGTCGGGCATTTCGGCGATCTGGAACAGTTATTCGCCGACCGCATCCGGGTCGCCGCGGATTCCGCCTACGAGGTGATCGGTGAGCAGATCAATCTCGGATCGCCGAAACAGCTGCAGGCGGTGCTGTTCGACAAGCTCGACATGCCTAAGACGAAGAAGACCAAGACCGGGTACACCACCGATGCCGACGCGTTGCAAAGCCTCTACGAGAAGACCGAACACCCATTCCTGGCGTATCTGCTCGAACATCGCGACGCCACCCGGTTGAAGGTGACCGTCGACGGGCTGCTCAAATCTGCCGCGGACGACGGACGCATCCACACCACGTTCAACCAGACCGTCGCCGCCACGGGACGGCTATCGTCCACCGAACCGAATCTGCAGAACATTCCGGTGCGCACCGAGGCCGGGCGGGAAATCCGTAAAGGATTTGTCGTCGGAGACGGTTATGACTGCTTGATGACGGCGGACTACAGCCAGATCGAAATGCGCATCATGGCTCACCTTTCCGGCGACGAAGGATTGATCGAGGCGTTCAACACGGGTGAGGATCTGCATAACTTCGTCGGTTCCCGAGCCTTCGGGGTGCCGATCGATGAGGTGACCGCCGAGCTACGGCATCGCGTGAAAGCGATGTCGTACGGGCTGGTCTACGGATTGTCCGCATTCGGACTCGCCGCCCAGCTCCACATCAGCCGCGACGAGGCCAAACAGCAGATGGATGCCTATTTCGCCCGTTTCGGCGGGGTGCGCGACTACCTACATGAGGTGGTCGTCGAAGCCCGTAAAAATGAGTACACAGCAACGCTTTTCGGGCGGCGCCGTTATCTTCCCGACCTCAACAGCGATAACTGGCAGCGTCGGCAGGCCGCCGAGCGGATGGCGCTCAACGCCCCCATTCAGGGCACCGCTGCCGACATCATCAAGGTCGCGATGATCAAGGTGCACCGGAGGTTGGTCGAGGAGAGCCTCGCCTCGCGGGTGTTGCTGCAAGTCCACGACGAGCTTGTCGTGGAAATCGCGCCGGGGGAGCGTGAAGCCGTCGAACGCGCCGTTCGCGAGGAGATGGGCACCGCGATCGAGTTGTCGGTGCCGCTCGAGGTGTCGGTGGGTTTCGGCAGATCCTGGGATGAAGCCGCTCACTGATGAGTCGACGATCGCGCGGGTCACGCCTCGCTTCGACCCTGGCGCATGGTTAATGTCACGTAACTATTCGGTAGAATCACCGACATTTCAGTAAGTTCAGTGCCTGTGCGGCGTGGTGCCGACACGGTGAGGACATGCCCCGAGTAGTGACGGGGATGAAGGGGAATCTGATGCGTGTTCATCGATCGTTCCGGGCTCGATCATTGCGGTCGTCCGCAGTAGTGGCGGCGTGTACCGCGGTGGTCGCGGTGTCGCTGGCGGGATGTTCCAACAATGACGAGGAGGGTGCCACCGCGGGTGCTGCCAGCTCGTCGCAGGTAGTCGACGCGGCAAAGGTGGATGCCATCGCAGCCCTGGTTCCGGACAAGATCCGGCAATCGGGCCAACTGATCATCGGGACAAACCCGCCGTACTCGCCCAATGAGTTTAAGGATTCGAGCGGAAAGATCATCGGATTCGACGTCGACCTGATGAACGCGGTCGCAAAAGTTCTGGGATTGACGCCGGTGTACAAGGAATCGGATTTCGACAAGATCATCCCGGCCGTCCAGCAGGGAACCTACGACGTGGGTATGTCGTCGTTCACCGACAATAAGGAACGCGAGAAGCAGGTCGACTTTGTGACCTATTACAACGCGGGCATTGCGTGGGCTCAGCAAAAGGGCGGAAGTATCGACCCGAACAACGCGTGCGGCAAACGAGTTGCGGTGCAGGCCACCACGACTGAGGACACCGACGAGGTGCCGGCCAAGAGTAAGGCCTGCACCGATGCGGGCAAACCGGCTATCGAGAAGGTGAAGTTCGATAGTCAGGATGACGCCACGAATGCCCTGGTGCTCGGGAAGGTTGATGCGCTCTCGGCCGATTCGCCGGTGACGGCGTACGCGATCAAGCGTTCCGCAGGCAAACTTGAGCCAGCCGGTGAGGTCTTCGATTCTGCGCCGTACGGATATCCGGTGGAAAAGGGATCGACGCTGGCCAAGGCTTTACAGCAAGCGGTTCAGCATCTCATCGACGGCGGTCAGTACAAGCAGGTCGCCGCGAATTGGGGTTTGGAAGCAGGGACAATTCCCACCGCCGCGATTAACGGCGCGGTCAGCTAACAGGTGAGCGCCTCCAGCACCGGTCCGGTCGGGGTGGGCTCAGATTCATCAGAGCCCACCCCGATCAGGGCGGTACCACTAAAACGTCCTGGGCAGCTGGTCGCTGCGGCGATCGTGTTGATTCTGGTGGCACTGTTCATCTACGGAGCCGCGACTAACGACGCGTACGCCTGGAATACCTTCGCGAAATACCTCTTCGATACCAGAATCCTGACCGGAGTCGGATACACCCTCGCGCTCACGGTGGCCTCCATGGTGATCGCGATCATCCTCGGAATCCTGCTCGCCATCATGCGGCTGTCGCCGAATCGTGTTCTTCGATATACGTCATGGGCGTATCTGTGGATCTTCCGTGGCACACCCGTCTACGTCCAATTGGTGTTTTGGGGCCTATTCCCGTCGATCTACAAGACCATCGACCTCGGTATCCCATTCGTCCATCAGTTCGTCCACTTCGACATCCAGGCACTCAACGCCGCATTCACCTTCGCGGTGATCGGCTTGGCGCTCAACGAATCCGCCTACATGGCGGAAATCGTGCGCGCCGGGGTGTCCTCGGTCGGCGAAGGACAAACCGAGGCATCAATCGCATTGGGTATGTCGTGGTCGCAGACGATGCGCCGGACGGTGCTTCCGCAAGCGATGCGGGTGATCATCCCACCCACCGGCAATGAAGTGATCAGCATGCTCAAGACCACGAGCCTGGTCACCGCGGTGCCGTTCAGCTTGGAGGTGTATGGCCGCGCCCGCGATATCTCCGGAGTTATCTTCCAACCCATTCCGCTGCTGATCGTCGCTTCCACCTGGTATCTGGCGGTGACCAGCATCCTGATGGTCGGGCAGTTCTACCTGGAGCGTTATTACTCCCGCGGAGCGTCACGCACGCTGACGGGGCGCCAGCTCAAGGCGCTCGCCGATGCGCAGCACACCGCCGGTGTCGTATCGGCGCCCATTGTTGTCGAGGAGAGTGATGAGCACCGCTGATCGTCCGATGGTGCTCGCCGATCGGGTCTGTAAGAACTTCGGCGCGCTGGCTGTACTCAAGGGAATTTCGCTGGAGGTGGGGCGCGGCGAGGTGCTGTGCCTCATCGGCCCGTCGGGATCGGGTAAATCCACCTTTTTGCGCTGCGTCAATCACCTTGAGGTGGTCAATGCGGGACGGCTCTATGTGGATGGCGAACTGATCGGCTACCACGAACGTGGCGACAAGCTCCACGAGATGAGTGCCAAAGACGCGGCCAGGCAACGCAGTGAGATCGGAATGGTGTTTCAGCACTTCAATCTGTTCCCGCATCGCACCGCGTTGGAAAACATCATCGAGGCGCCGACTCAGGTCAAGAAGCAGCCCAAGGCGCAGGCCATTACCCGCGCGAAGGAATTGCTCGACCGGGTGGGGCTGGCCGACAAAGCCGACGCCTATCCCGCCCAGCTTTCCGGTGGTCAGCAACAACGCGTCGCGATCGCCCGTGCGCTGGCCATGGACCCGAAGCTGATGTTGTTCGATGAGCCGACGTCGGCGCTCGACCCCGAACTCGTCGGTGAGGTGCTGGGTGTGATGCGTGAACTCGCGGCATCGGGTATGACGATGCTGGTCGTCACGCACGAAATGGGTTTCGCCCGCGAAGTCGCCGATCAGCTGGCTTTCATGGACGGCGGTGTGGTTGTGGAGAAGGGCAACCCGCGCGAGGTATTGGCCAATCCGCAGCATGAGCGGACGAAGCTGTTCCTGTCGAAACTGCTCTGACTCCCGTCGCGACTGTTCTGGCGTGCTCTACGCGGGCTGACCGATTGTCGGTTTATGGGTGCAGAAGATCGCGGTCCCGGGGAAGTATTCCCCCCGCAGCGGACTCCACTGCCCCCATTCCCGGTCGAGTTCTTCGGGCCATTCAGGTTCGATGATGTCATCGAGAATGAGTCCGGCGGAACGGATCTCGCGTACGCGGTCGCCGATGGTGCGGTGGTGCTCGACGTAGCTCACCGTGCCGTCGGCATCGACCTCGGAGTATGGGGTGCGGTCGAAGTAGGGGATGGTCACTGTCATTCCGGCCGGCCCGGGATCGTCGGGAAACATCCATCGCATCGGATGATTCACCGAGAACACCCATCGCCCACCCGGTCGTAGTACCCGAGCCGCCTCCCGCATCACTGCGGCGGGATTGGCGACGAAGGGCACCGCGCCAAACGCCGAGAATGCCGTGTCGAATGACTCGTCGGCGAAGGGGAGCGCTTCGGCGTTGGCCTGCACGAGCGGGATTCGATGCCCGTCGAGTCGATCCATTGCGGCCAGACCATGGGTGAGCATGCCGTGGGAAAGATCCAGCGCCACCACCCGCGCCCCGTGTGCGGCCAGCCACCGCGAGCACGGTGCCGAGCCGCAGCCGATCTCCAGTACATCTCGGCGATCGATATCGCCGAGGAGCTGGGCTTCCTCTTCGCGAAGGTTTTCCGGGCACCAGATGAAGTCGCCGCCGACGATATCCGCGCCGAGGAAGTCGCCATGTTCGCGGTGGTAGTCACCGGCTTCGGAATCCCACCACGTGCGACTGGCGTGTTCGCTCGTCGGCGAATCGATATCGCCGAGGATTCGTGGCCGTGCTGCGGAGGATGTTGGCTCTACCGGTTCGTCCGTCACGTGGCGATGATACGGCGGCGGGTCTGCGTGCCGGGCTGAGTGCAGTTGCCGACTCTCGCCGACACCGCGCAAAGGAACATTTGCCCAGCACAACGGCACTAGAGTAGGCTAGACAAAGCGCGTGCACCAGTTGTCGCGCGGTTCAGCATGCCTTCACCTGGAAGTCACCTCGGGGTGATCACCTGGGAAGATGCGGCAGGAGTGTTGTAGGAGCTCCGCAGTCGCGTCGGTGGCATGCCGTCCCAACCAAGTACCGTACCTACCACCAATCTGTCCGGAGCAACTCAACATATGTCGTCCCCCACGATCACCTCGCCGCAAGTAGCCGTCAATGACATCGGCTCGG
>JASGFW010000028.1:0-36223 GCA_047605305.1 Gordonia sp. (in: high G+C Gram-positive bacteria) | reverse complement strand
GGCACCACCGGCATCACACTCAAAGACACCACCACACAAATACCCACCGCCACCGACCTCACACTCGACTGACACGCAATGGGCCATAGCGGCGGGTTGTCCTGGAGCCGAGCATGTGACGCCAGCCGCACCGCACTTGCGGCGATGCTCCTCATCATGTGCCTCGTATCGTGTTCCACCCTCGCGTCCTGTTCTGCCCCGGCACCAGATCCGACGGCCACCACGGGATCGGTGCACCGCTACCTCTACCCCGTGGCTCACGGCCGCAGCGATCCCCGCGTGAATTGGATTGATCTCTATCTTCCGCAGCGCAGCGGAATGCTTCCGCTGATCATCTTGATTCACGGCGGCGCATGGCAGGCGAACACCGGTGCGGCAAGTTTCGCCGAATTCGCCCGCCGACTCTGCCGGCGCGGGCTCGCGGTAGCCAACATCGAGTACCGTCGTCTCGGCGACGGCGGCGGATGGCCAACCACCTTCACCGATGTCGCGGCCGCAATGGAATCAATACCCCAACTGGCGCAGCAATATCCGCAGATCGACCGCCGCAATGCGATAGTGGTCGGGCACTCCGCCGGCGCACAACTGGCCGTGTGGGTGAGCACTCGACACACGCGGCATGAAGGACAAATCGGCGGCAACCCAACATTCCGGCCGACCACAGTCATCTCACTCGCCGGACCGTTAGACATGCGCCAAGCAGTACATCTCGGCGACGACCGGATCGTGCGCATTCTCGGTGGCACTCCGACCCAGGTGCCCGGACGCTACGCCGACGTCGATCCCATCCAGAACATCGATCCACGCACTCTAGTAATCGCCGTGGCTGGCGCACAGGATGCATCTGTTCCGCATGTACTCTCCCAGGATTACGTGAGAGCCGATACCGCGGCAGGCGGTCGGGCGCAGGCAATCATCCTGCCCGGCGAGACACACTCCTCGATCGTCGACCCGAAGACGACCGCCTTCACCGGGATCATCGACTTGATCACCCGGATTGCGATCGACACGCACCCCACCGATCCGCAGTCACAGCAAGGGCCGTAACCGCCGTACGACACGGCGATCACGGCCCCAGCGATCAAAGCCCCTGTCAGGCAGATACCGCGGTGGTGGCGAAGGACCCGACAGGCTCGAATCGTCCGATCACCTCGTCGGCGGGCTCACCGGCGACGGCAGTGATAAAGCCGAGCACGTCATCGCGGCTGACCAGCGTCAGCAGCGGGCCGGGCTCGGATAGCAATCCGAATAGCGCCGACGCCACATCAGTATTCACCGCGGCCGCCGGGAAGGACAGGTCCAGATGGGTCGCGTAGTCGGGATCGCCCAGATACAGACGGGTGACCTCCACTGCAGCGTGTCCACGACGCTCCCAGTGCTTTTCGAATTCGTCGGCAAGCCACTCGGCACTGAACTGAGCCGACGGGTCCTCGGACACCAAAGCCGTTGCCGACTTCACCAATTCAGCGACGTGAATGAGTGAATTCTGCGCCCCCTGTCCGGCAACCGGATCGACCGCAATCGCCGTATCACCGATAGCAGCCACCGTATGACCATTCTCGGTGGTGCCCACAGCTTTACGCACCGTCGGAGTGACCGCACCGGTAAGCCACGAATGCGGGTCGGACTCGATGACTTGCAGTTTTTCGATCACCGGTGCATCCGCAGGGAACCACTCGGTGAAGATATCGACGACAGCCTGGCGTGCCGACTCGGCATCGGTAGCACCGTCGATGGTGCGGACCCACGCGCCATTCGGCTTCGCGAACACGATGATTGACCATGTCGCGCCGGCATCCTTATGCAGGAACGGACCTACGAAGATCTCACCGTTCTCGCCGTCAAGATTGAACAGCGAATGCTGGCCACCCCCGGAGGCGCGATAGGAGAAGGCATCTGGGCCGTGATCGATCCCGGTGAGCGTCACCTGCAATAACTGCCGCTGTGGTTCGCGGTAATGGCTGCGCGATTCGTCGACGGGGAAAAACGATGCGAGGCCGTCTTTTCCGGTGGCGACGAGGGTGAGATCATGAGCACCGGCGATCTCATCGAGACGATGCGGGTCAACCGACTCCACTACGAATCTGCCGCCGCGCTCAAGAAAACGTCCGAGCCGGTCATCAGCCCGTAACCGCAGGTCGACAGCCTGAGCGACATACCCGAAATCCGGGTTGAATTCGAGCACATCGACGCGATCGGCACCAGAACCCGATGAGAGCCGGGCGCTGATACCGGTCGTGTTACCTACCTCGTAGAGATCGTCGATGATCTGCGCATCCCATTCCCGCGACTTACCGAACAACACTCCAACTCCCGTTGGAGGTACCTTGTCGCGCAATGCTTCCCGATCTCGATCACTGAATAAGGTCACGTCGAATCCGGCGTCGAGAAAGCCGAGAGCGGCACTTGTCCCGGTGAGGCCGGCACCGACGATCGCCACGGACCTTCGAGATTGATCTGCCATGTTGAAGTTCTCCTTCGCTGCGTGGTGTGGCTCAGCCTGCTCGCCGAAGATGCTGGCGACCAGGTTTAGATGCATGGAGGACCAAACGACATGCGGCGTCACGCCAGGCACCGCAATGGCGGCGAGTACTGCAGTGGCGGCGAATGTGACAACTCGGACATCGGCCGTCGGCGCTCGTTGTGGAACACATCTGGTTGATCACGTCGACTCACCACCACTGATAAACTGGCTCAGCGGTAACAGAAGGATCACGAAGGGATGGCGGCGTTGGTTTCGCGAGAAACCGCCGAGGCGGAGACCAGACCGGTCGCTGCACCCACTCGGCGAGCCTACCTCCATCATATGGATTTGATCCGCGTGACCACGTTTTCGATGGTCATCTTCGCCCACTGTCTCACTCAGACAAACGATGAATTCTCCAGCATACCGGTGAACAGCACGTCAATGTTGCTGCATGTCACCCGCAATACATTTTTCGCACTGACCGGTTTCGTGCTGATGTACCAAAACTACGACAAGAACAATTTCTCCACGATCACCTTCTGGCGACGCCGACTTAAACTGACGATCTACCCGTACATCATTTGGTCAGCAGTCTATTGGGTCGTCGAAGACATGTGGGTACCGGGAAAACTGGGCCAGATTCCCACCAATCTCGACGACTTCCTCCGCCTGCTCAGCTGGGGATTGTCCGGCTTCCAGATGTACTTCCTATTCGTGATGCTGCAGGTGTATCTCATCTTCCCGCTGGTTCTTTGGCTGGTACGCGCCACCGCACGCCATCACGGACCACTCCTTGCGGGCAGCCTCACCGCGCAAGTCGCGATCGCCTCAACGATCACGCATTGGAATCCGCCAGCATCCATGGCTAATTACTGGTGGCACCACTACGCCACCTTCGTCCCGTACCAGTTCTTCATCCTGTACGGTGCCGTGGCGGCCGTACACCGGGAGTCGATCGCCGATTGGCTCTCCGGCAAGAGGTGGTGGCTGCTAGGTTCCCTGCTGGCCACCACCGCCCTGGCCCTCGGGTCATATCTGTACAGCGTGCTGGTCGCCGGAAAGCCCGCCCACGACAGTAACTCCGCATTCCACCCCACCTTGATCCCGTTCGTAATCGTGGCGATGACCTGCCAATACGCGGCCGCAGTGCACTGGGCGGCACGCTGGCGCGAGCACACCCCACGATTCGCTCGCGCAGTTCAGTACGCATCGAACCGGTCCTTCGCCGTGTTTTTAGTGCATGTACTAATAATTTTCTTCATTCTGATGCCGAGTTCGGGCACAAGACCATGGATCCTCGCGACAGTGCCGCAACCGTGGGCAACCACCATCGTCTACCTCGGCACACTGGCCGGTTCGTTACTGATGGCCGAGGTATTAAGGCGACTGCCCGGTGCATTATATTTCACCGGTCGCCAGCGAATTCCGTTGCGCCGCAAACCAGTTGCTCGATTGACGGACACCGCAGCGACCATAGTCGGCGATCTGACACAAACAACACGAGCGAACGCGGAGCCAACACAAGGCGACCAGCCTGTAAGCAACAACACAATCGGAGAAACATAGGGGCTTCGCGCACCAGACTGAGCAACGGCAACCATGCAGGCCCACCCCTCCGGCCGCCGACCCCGGAACGACAAGCCAGCCGAACCCCACCACCAGCAGCAGGTCACACGGAGATTTCACACATCTACATACGGCATCACGCCCGTGCGACCCACATCACCCACCGATCGATTCCGCAGCAACTACCCAGAATTTAGACAGGCAAAGCGTCGCCCCCACCACTGCGGTGACTGTGCTACTAGGGAAAGCAGTAGTAGCATGCGTAAAGACTTTATCGTCCTCAAATTCGATTAAGTAATCTGACACTTTGCGGAAAGGGGTGCTCTTTGTCTCGCGCACCTGCGTCGTCGCGCGGCGAATGGCGTCCCCGTCGGCTGATGTGGCTAGCCGGGCTGCTGATACCCGCAGCACCCATCCTGGCATGGGCGCTGGTAACGCAGCTGGATCTGGGAATTTTCTGGGCGATCGGTCCGCTGGGTTTACTGCTGGTGCCGGCACTCGACGCGCTCTGGGGCCCCGACCCATCGAATCCGCCCGAAGCCGAAATGTCCAGGCTAGAGAATTCACGTTTTTTCCGCTGGTGCGTCTATTTGTTTCTCCCAATCCAATACGTCGGCCTAATTGCCGCATGCCATTGGTGGACGTCATACCCGATGGGCTGGCCTGAACGACTCGCACTTGCTCTCACAGTGGGCTGCGTGGGTGGTGTCGGTATAAACGCGGCGCATGAACTCGGCCACAAACGCACCCGGCACGAACCATGGTTGGCGAAAATAGCGCTGGCACAGTCTCTCTATGGCCACTTTCACGTGCACCATACCCGCGGGCATCACGCATGGGTCGCGACGCCGCGCGACACGTCGAGTGCCCGATTCAACGAATCTTTCTGGCGGTTCGTACCTCGCTCGGCATTCGGCGGCATTCAGGTGGCCTGGCGGTTTGAACGAAGCCGCGCATCCGGACACCCGTTCTGGAGCATCCGCAACGATGTATTCAACGCATGGGCGATGAGCGCGGCGCTCTACGCCGGTCTCATCGCGGTATTCGGGTGGTCTGTGCTGCCATGGCTGCTAGTGCAGGCGATCCTGGCCATCCTGATGCTCGAATCCGCTAACTACATCGAGCATTACGCACTTTTGCGGCAGAAAACTCCGAGCGGCCGTTACGGGCCAGTGCGACCCGAGCACAGCTGGAACAGTGATCACATCATCAGCAACATGCTGGTCTACCAACTCCAGCGACATAGCGATCATCACACCAATCCGATACGCCGGTACCAGACGCTGCGATCATTTGACTCCGCCCCGCAACTACCTGGCGGATATATCACTATGGGATTGCTCGCCGCGGTGCCGCCCGCCTGGCGCCGGGTGATGAATCCTCGTGTGCTTGCGCACTACAATCATGACCGCTCCCGCCTCAATCTCCTTCCTCAGGAAGCTTCATCAGATTTGGATTCTCCGCTGACAACCGCCTCGAATCGCATGCGTCATATCACTCTTCTCTCTGTTATCGCCTTTGCGTTGATTCTTCCCGCGCTCGCTGGCAGTACCGCAGCGGTCGGCCCGGCGTCCGCCGATCGGCCCGCAGTAACGCTGGTGACCACGCCGGTAACAACACGATGCGGAACCACGCCGATTCAGTTACCCGTCAGGTGGTATCTGCCGCGCCGGACACCAATCGGGCTCGTCTGGCTGCAACATGGCTTCACCAGGGCTGCCTCCGACCTCGATAATTTGGCACGCAGTTACGCCAGTCGCGGAATGCTCGTCGCCGCGCCGCAAATCGCCACTATTAAAGGCCAGGGTTGCATCATCGCCGGCTCGGTCGGGGTGGACAACGCGCCATTCATCTCCGAAGTGGCCAGGACATTCGGCGAGGGTACCGATCCACACAGCGCGTTGTCAGCAAGTCTGCGTCAGGCCACACGTGCCGCCCACCGTACGTCCATCACCATGCCCGACCGGATGATCTTCGCCGGCCATTCGGCTGGCGGCGAATTCGTTATCGCCGCCGCAAATGATCTACGCATATCCGATCCGGCCGCCTTCCGCAGGCTCTCCGGACTTGTTCTACTCGATCCCGCCCGGAGCGTATCCAATAACAATTTCGAGCGCTCGGTACGTCAGCTGGGCTCTTCCGTCCCATATCGGATCGTCGGGGCGAGATTGTCGGTGTACAACTACTTTGGCCAGTGCATCGGGTGGATCAAGTCCGTCACCGGCGGCCGGTTCATCGGCGCCCGCATTGTCGGCAGCAACCATATGGACGGTGAGGGCGCGTCCACCGACTTGATCGGCAACCTCTTCGAGCTGCGAGCGCCACGGGCCGCTGATATCTCGATCCTGCAGCGCCTCTCCGGAACCTGGGCCCGGGACCTGTTTTCCGGCAAGCGCTCCGAGGGAGCGTATCCGGGTGGCACGTATTACAACAGCCTCGTCCGCAGCGGTCGGCTCACCACCCTCTAACCCCATTACCGGGCTGGCTGCCCTCCTCCGAATACCGTCCACAACGCTCGGGGACGCGCCAAGAGTGCCTCACGGAGCTGATTACGGGCGAGAGTGAGCCAGCTACAGCAGTACGTGGCTGTGACACCGACTGCATTTACGCCTGCTTCGCGGCACAGGACCACGGCGCGGGGCAGGTGAAAATCCTGGGTGACGATCACGACAGGGGCATCTCGCCGACCGGCCTCGCCGACGATGCCGCGCAACCGCCGACAACTTAAGTCCGTGTCGAATCCGCCGGGGTCGTCGAGGATCGCCGTGGCGGGGATGCCCCGTGCCTGGAGGTAGGCCCGCATCACGGCGGGTTCGTCACCTGCGGCGGCGGAACCATTTCCGGAGTTGACGATGCGCGTCACGCGGCCCGATCGATACAACCCGATGACTGTGTCCAGGCGCCCCCGGACATAATCCCCGGGCTGGCCGCCGGAAACCAGAGACCCGAGCACCAGCGCGGTGGAATTACCCGGCAGTTGGTCCGCAGTGAGGATATGCCCGCGTGCTCCCAGGAACACCCACGCATTGGACACCGCCACCACGCATGCGACCAGCAGTGCTGGCGCCACCACCAGTCGGCGCACCCAGCGGCGTGTGCGCACTCGGTTTCCGGTCATCCCCACACGGTAAGAGGACTCACCTCGCATAGGGAGATGACAACTAGGTAGAGAAAAACATGTTGCACATCACATCCAGACAATCTGACTGGATAGTAAGTTACCGGTGAGTATTATTCGTTGAGTATGGCATCGCACAGCCGACCGAGCGCTACTTAGGCCAGCCTTGGCGGCGCCCTGCCGGGTCCAGGATTTACGGTTACCAGAAAGACGTCTGACCCCGCGCTTATCAGCCCTGCGCCGGAGGGTCGGTGATACCAGAGAGGGGTCGTGACGCCGTGAATGCCACGACGATCGCCATCGGCACCATCGCCGCGATCATCAGCCTGTTCTGCTGGGCCTCATTCCTGCGTGGCGTCTACACGATGGTCCGCGCGATCGCGCAAGGCCAGCGGGTCGATAAGTCGCGGTTCTGGCCGTTCCTCCCACGGCTGTGGACCATGCTCAAAGAATTCGTCGCACACACCCGGATGGTGAAATTCCGTACCGTCGGCTGGGCACACTGGCTGGTGATGTTCGGCTTCTTGATCGGCGCGATCTTCTGGTTCGAGGCATACGGACAGATCTTCGACCCCGAATTCCACTGGCCGGTGGTCGGCGCGTGGGATATCTACATTTTCGCCGACGAAGTTCTCGGCCTGGGCACCGTCATCGGCATCGGCACACTGATCGTTATCCGTCAGCTCAACCACCCCCGCGTACCCGAACGGATCTCACGATTCTCCGGCTCACGTTTCGCCGCCGCTTATTTCGTCGAATGGGTGGTGCTGCTCGAGGGCCTCGGCATGATCTTCGTCAAGACTTTCAAGCTCGCCGCGGGCCTGGAACACCCGCCGATCTGGACATCGTTTTTCACCCACTACTTCGCTCAGCTGTTTGGCGAATCCTCGGAATACCTGGTGACCGGCGCTGCAGTGATCAAACTGATGAGCGGCATGGTCTGGCTGGCCGTCGTCGGTTCACATATCGACTGGGGTGTCGCATGGCACCGATTCGCCGCCTTCTTCAACATCTACTTCAAGCGCGAGCAGGATGGCGGCGTCGCCCTGGGTGCGGCAAAGCCGATGATGAGCCAGGGCAAGGTGCTCGATATGGAGACCGCCGACCCCGATGTCGACGCCTTCGGTGCCGGCAAGATCGAGGACTTCTCCTGGAAGGGCTGGCTGGACTTCACCACATGTACCGAATGCGGCCGCTGCCAGAGCCAGTGCCCGGCCTGGAACACCGGTAAACCACTCTCCCCCAAGCTGCTGATCATGTCGCTGCGTGATCACGCGCAGGCCAAGGCGCCGTATCTGATCGCTGGCGGCCGCAAGGACATGGGTGGCGACGAGGTGGGTCTGCTCGACGCCGACGGCAACGTCGACGAAGCGAAACTGGCGAAAATCCCCGAGTCGGCACGGGCAGAGGCCACCCGCAAGCTCGTCGGCGAATCTAAAGGAGCCGTCGGCGGCGGCGCGGGTATCGCCTCCGACGACGGCGTATTTGATCCCGAACAGCTCGGCGCGGTCATCGACACCGAAACACTGTGGAGCTGCACCACCTGCGGCGCCTGCGTGGAACAGTGCCCCGTCGATATTGAACACGTCGACCACATCATCGATATGCGCCGCTACCAGGTGCTCATCGAATCGGACTTCCCGACCGAGCTGGCCGGCATGTTCAAAAACCTGGAAAACAAGGGCAATCCCTGGGGCCAGAATTCGTCGGCGCGCACGAACTGGATCGACGAACTCGACATCGACATCCCGGTATTCGGGAAAGATGTCGAGTCCTTCGAAGGATTCGAATATCTCTTCTGGGTCGGCTGCGCCGGCGCTTACGAGGACCGCGCGAAGAAGACCACCAAGGCAGTTGCCGAATTACTCGACATCGCGGCGGTTAACTTCCTGGTGCTTGGCGAAGGCGAGACTTGCACCGGAGACTCTGCTCGACGCGCAGGTAACGAATTCCTGTTCCAGATGCTGGCCCAGCAGAACATCGAAATGATGAACGAGGTGTTCTCCACAGCACCGCACCAGCGCAAAAAGGTCGTCGTCACCTGCGCCCACTGCTTTAACGCCCTCGGTAATGAGTATCCGCAGCTCGGGGCCAAATATGAAGTGGTGCACCATACTCAGCTCCTCAACCGCCTCGTGCGGGAGAAGCGGCTGATCCCCGTCGCCCCGGTAGATGAGAAAGTCACCTACCACGATCCGTGCTATCTCGGTCGGCACAACCAGGTCTACGACGCCCCGCGTGAATTGATGGCGGCGTCGGGATCGAAACTGCGTGAGATGCCACGCCACGGCGAACGATCCATGTGTTGCGGTGCCGGAGGCGCGCGAATGTGGATGGAAGAGCAGATCGGCAAGCGCATCAACATCGACCGGGTCGACGAGGCGCTGGACACGCTGGGCTCCGACATCTCCTCCGGCACCACCAAAGTCGCGACCGGTTGCCCGTTCTGCCGGGTGATGCTGACCGATGGCGTCACCGCACGGACCAGCGGCACCGAGAACGAGGGCAAGGTTGAGGTTGTCGACGTCGCGCAGCTTCTCCTCACGTCGGTCAAACGAGGTCTGCCGGAGGTGACGCGCGGCGGACGGTTCCTCGGTCCCGTGGCCAAGCCGGCGCCAGAGCCCGAACCCGAGCCGAAGCAAGAGAAGATTGCGGTAGCCGCGACCGCCGCTGCGGCAACGAGTTCCGCCGCCGCGCCCACCGCCGCGCCGAAACCCAAGGTCGGGCTGGGGATGAAGGGCGGGATCAAGAAGCCCGGCGCGACCGCCAAGGCCGCTGCCTCAACTGCTGCACCGGACGCAGCCTCGGGTACCGGAGCATCCGACACTGCCGATAAGAAGCCTGCCGCCAAGGGATTCGGCATGAAAGGCGGCTTGAAGAAGCCTGGCGCGCCAACCAAGGCACCAGCCGCCGCAACACCTGCCGCAACACCTGCCGCCGCAGCGGCATCCGCGACCGAATCCGCTTCCGCCGCAGAGAAAAACGCCGAAGAGCACATCGCCGAAAAGAAGCCTGCGGCAAAGGGATTCGGCATGAAGGGTGGAATCAAGAAGCCCGGCGCCGCTACCAAGGCGCCAACAGCCAAGCCGGCAGAGGCTGCGGCGGTGACCGCCGAGACCGAATCATCAGCCCCCGTCGAGCCTGCTGTGGGCGAGTCTGACACCGAATCGGCGGCCCCGGCGAAGAAACCCGCAGCCAAGGGATTCGGTATGGCGGCGGGCGCCAAGCGGCCCGGACTCAAACGTCAGACAACGCCGTCCGCGACCAGCACCCCCTCGGCCGACCCCGTTGCGGTGACGGCCGACCCCACCCCGGCTACCAACGACCCAACAGCCACCGCCACAACAGCAACCACCGCGACAACGCCTACCCAGGCAACAGCGGCGAAAGCTACCGAAGCAACCACCGCCAAAGCCAAAGGCTTCGGTATGGCCGCGGGCAAGAAACGCCCGGGCGGGATCGGCTCTCGAACCTCTGCACCCGCACCCGTTGCTGACACAGCCGGCACCGGCGACACGGTTCCCGAGCCGGATACGAACGGTTCTGCACCTGCCGACGCCCATGCCCTCACCGAGACGGGTACCGCGAAGGCAAAGGGCTTCGGGATCGCCGCCGGAAAGAAGCGACCCGGACACAGGTAGGTCGGCGAAACTGATTTGCCCTGGCTGCGACAATGGTGCTTGTGAGTAGGCCCTACGTATCGCACCTGAATCAGAACCTCAAGCCGTTGGAGCAGTCGCTGAAGTTGCAGAACGTCTGCTATGAGATCAGAGGGCCGGTACACGCGCACGCGGCGCGACTGGAAGCCGAAGGCCATCGGATCATGAAGCTCAATATCGGTAATCCCGCACTATTCGGCTTCGAAGCGCCCGACGTGATCATGCGCGACATGATCCACGCACTTCCCTACTCGCAGGGCTATTCGGAGTCCGCGGGCGTGCTGTCGGCGCGACGGGCCGTGGTGACTCGCTACGAACTGATCCCCGACTTCCCCTACTTCGACGTCAACGACGTCATCTTGGGTAACGGGGTGTCCGAGTTGATCACCATGACTATGCAGGCGTTACTCAACGACGGCGATGAAGTGCTCATCCCCTCCCCCGATTACCCGCTCTGGACCGCGATGACCACGCTCTCCGGCGGACGCGCGGTGCATTATCGCTGCGACGAAGAGAACGGGTGGAACCCTGACATCGCCGACATCGAGTCGAAGATCAGCGACCGCACCAAGGCGATCGTGGTGATCAATCCAAATAATCCGACCGGCGCCGTCTACTCTCGCGAGGTTCTCACGCAACTCGTCGATCTCGCCCGCCGCCACTCGCTACTCATCCTCGCTGATGAGATCTACGACAAGATCATCTACGACGACGCCGAGCACACCAGCATCGCGTCACTGGCCCCCGACCTGCTGTGTATCACCTTCAACGGCTTATCGAAGGCATATCGCGTATGCGGCTACCGCGCCGGATGGCTGGTGCTCACCGGGCCGAAGGAGCACGCCCGCGGCTTCATCGAAGGCCTTGGCATCTTGGCGTCAACACGATTGTGCGCCAACGTGCCGGGCCAGCACGCCATTCAGGTTGCGCTCGGCGGATACCAAAGCATCGATGCGCTCGTCGCCCCGGGCGGGCGACTACTCGAACAACGCAATGTCACGTGGGAGAAGCTCAACACGATTCCCGGTGTCAGCTGCGTGAAACCGATGGGCGCGCTCTATGCGTTCCCGCGGCTTGACCCCGAGGTGTACCAGATCCACAACGACGAACTATTCGTCCAGGATCTGCTTCTGCAGGAGAAGATCCTGGTGGTCCAGGGCAGCGGCTTCAACCTCGACGATCACAACCATTTCCGGATTGTCACCCTGCCATGGGCCCGCGATCTTGATGTGGCCATCGATCGGATCGGAAACTTCCTCTCCTCCTACCGGCAGTAAGCGCGTTCCCGGCGGCACCGAATCGGACGGGCCTAGCCCAAAATAGGGCCTCAATTCGGACCACATTAGATGTTACGCTTAGTAACACCTAATGTGACATACCAGGCTGGCGGCGTCGCTGACGCCGAAAATAGCTGGTCACGACGCCGGAGCGGGCGAAGGAGGCCGATGTGAGCGACGCCGATCCTGGGTGGGTGCGGCACACATTGCCCTCCGGAGGGATCAATCTCGCCGTCTTCGCCGCGGGCACAGATTCCATCCCCGCCGCCACCAGCCCCGATCACGACCCCCGCGCCGTCGTCATATTCGTGCATGGCTGGCCCGACACTCACACCGTGTGGAATCCGGTAGCAGCACGGTTGCGCGACGAATTCCGGGTATTCGCCTATGACACCCGTGGCCTTGGCGACAGTGACCGCCCGCGCGAAGTGTCGGCGTATCGGATACGCACGCTCGCCGACGATCTCTACGCGGTGACACAAGCCGTCAGCCCTGGAGTGCCGGTGCACGTGGTGGCCCACGACTGGGGTTCGATTCAGTCGTGGGAGGCCGTGTCTCGAGGCGATGCGAGCGATCACATCGCCTCGTTTACCACCATCTCCGGACCAAGCCTGGATCACGCGTCGGCGTGGTTGCGACATAATTTCACGCACCCGACTCCGCGTAACCTGCGTAGCACCCTCGTGCAGCTGATCTCCTCCACCTACATCGTGCTGTTCCATCTGCCGGTGCTGCCGTGGCTGTTTCTCACCATTCTCGGCTCGCCGAAAATATGGCGCGGATTTCTCCGGATCATGGACGGCACACCCGGCGACCAGGTGATTACCGCCCCCACGCTGCGGCGGGACATGATTTCCGGCATCCGCTACTACCGGGCGAATATCGTGCCCAAGCTGCGTCACCCCGATCTGCGAACCACCGATGTGCCGGTGCTCCAACTCATCAACACCCGCGATTTCGCCGTGCGCCCCCAATCAGTTTCGGCCACAAACCATTACGTGTCGAAGCTGTGGCGGCGAGAATCGGCCACCGGCCACTGGTTGCCGACCACCCATCCCGCCTATGTAGCCGAGAATATTCGCGACTTCGTCAACCAGATAGCAACCGACGGCGAATCCAGCAGCACAACAGGAGCCCGAGATGCATTCACATGCTGAGCAGGTCCCCACGATCTCCGATGCGCCCGAGCCGGCAGACCTGGACGGTGCCGATCCTGGGCCGGTCGAATTGCACGCACGCAACGTGGCATTTGATTGGGGTCAGACACCACTACATTGGATTCCCGGCCACCCGGTGGCGTCCAATTTCATCAGCGTACTGAATCTCATTCTCCCCGAAGGGGAACGCTGGTTCGTGCACACCTATAACGAAGCGCTGCCACTCGTCCGCGACGATGAGCTCGCGGCTACCATCCGCGGCTTCATCGGCCAGGAGGCCATGCACGCCGAAGCGCATGACCACGTGCTCTGGGAGTTCCTGGATCACCATGGCATCGATCCCCGGCCGTACTGCGCCCAGATGGAATGGATATTCCGAAAGATGTTGGGCCCATTGGATAAAGGCAGTGCAGCGGCCCGCCAGAAACATCTGATCGAACGGCTCTGGATCATTGCCGCCGCCGAGCACTACACCGCCCTGCTCGGCGATTTCGCACTGAATAACACCTGGGCCAAGCATGGTGCCGATCCGACGATGACCGATCTGTTCACCTGGCATGGTGCCGAAGAAGTGGAGCATCGCGCGGTGGCACACGAGGTTGCCATGTACTTCGGCGACAGCTATCTGCGTCGCGGCCGGGCGATGGCGGTGGTGCTGCCCGGGTTACTCTTCCTGATCGTGCGTGGCTTCCGGTTCATCATGATTCAGGACACGTCGATACGTTACGGGTTGCTGCGCACCGGATACCACTACTATCGCGGTGTTCGCGCCGGGGTTATTCCGCGCATGTTCAAGCTCGTCCTGGCAACGTTCAGTTACTTCCGTCCAGGCTTCCATCCCGACGAAATCGGTTCCACGGCACAGGCTGTGGCCTATCTCGCGGCATCCCCGGCCGCACGCAACACGCAATGATCAGGCCAGAGGTTTATCCATGAACCAGCGGATGCACCCCCACCACACCGGCATGACGGCACCGCCGCCGCATCTCTACGGCAGGTGGCGGCATGATCCGGTAGTCACGGCCGCAACGCTCTTGGCCAAGGCATGGATACCACTGTGGCGTCCGTTTTCCCCGCTGCGTCCGACGCTCGGTAACGACGGAATCACCAAGGTGGAGATCATCCGTCGGGAACGGGTCGCCGAGGATGAGAATGTCATCGCGCTGACCTTCGCCGCCCCGGACGGCGGCGTCTTGCCTCGGTGGCATGCTGGCGCACACTTGGATGTGCTACTCCCCTCAGGACGGATGCGCACCTACTCGCTGTGCGGCGATCCCGCCGATCAACACAGTTACCGGATCGCGGTGCGACGTATCCCCCAGGGCTTGGGCGGATCGATCGAGGTACATGACGCCCTGAACATCGGCGATACATTGTCGATCAAGGGTCCGCGCAACGCTTTTCCCATCGCATTGCCCGGGTACGGCTCGTCGGCGAGGTCACTGCGCTTCATCGCCGGTGGCATCGGCATCACCCCGATACTGCCGATGCTTGCGGCGGCGGAACGGTTCGGGCTGGACTGGTCCATGATTTATACCGGCCGTAGCCGGGACTCGATCCCCTTCCTCGACGAGGTTGCCCAGTATGGCAGCAAGGTGACGATCCGGACCGACGATACCGACGGCGTCGCGACGATGGCCGATCTGCTCGGCGCCGACCCCGACACCGGACGGGCACCGACGAATCTGGCCGTGTACTGCTGCGGTCCGCTACCGATGCTCGACGCGTTGCGCCGCCATCTGTGCGACCGACCGGATATCGAACTGCACTACGAGCGATTTTCGCCGCCGCCGGTCGAGAATGGGCGCGCTTTTACCGTGACCATCGCCTCCACCGGGCGCCAGGTCGAGGTGGCCGCCGACGAAACGCTCCTCTCCGCGCTGCAACGCGAGATTCCGTCGGTGCCCTATTCGTGTCGTCAGGGCTTCTGCGGCACATGCAAGATCTCGACCCTCGATGGCGAGATCGATCACCGAGACAACATTCTCACCGAGCCCGAGCGTGCTGGCGGAACCATTCTGACCTGTGTGTCACGCGCGGCGGGGAATCATCTCACCATCGACCTCTGACGACCGAAGATGCGCGGTTGCGTCATGCACAATTTAGTCGCGAATGAAGTTGAGATACGCCTTCGACGGTGTGGGACCCCGCTGGCCCTGATACTTCGATCCGACAGCTGCGCTGCCGTACGGATTCTCGGCGGGGCTACTCAACCGAAATAGGCACAGTTGTCCAATTTTCATGCCGGGCCACAGCGTGATCGGCAGATTCGCGACGTTGGACAGTTCGAGGGTGATGTGGCCGGAGAAGCCCGGGTCGATGAATCCTGCCGTTGAGTGCGTGAGCAGGCCCAGCCGTCCCAGCGACGACTTACCCTCAAGCCTGCCCGCCAGATAATCGGGCAGCGTACATATCTCCAGCGTCGAGCCGAGGACGAACTCACCGGGATGCAGGACGAACGGTTCACCGGCTGCTGGTTCAACAAGCGTGGTGAGCTCGTCTTGTTGCTGTGCCGGGTCAATGTGCGTGTACCGGGTGTTATTGAACACCCGGAACAGATTGTCGAGTCGGACGTCGACGCTGGACGGCTGGATCAGCGTCGAATCGAAGGGATCAATCGACAACTGCCCGTCGGCGACCTCGGCGCGGATATCGCGGTCGGAAAGCAACACGCATGCGAGCGTATCCGAACATCGGTGTCTCCCCTGACCGGCCTGGCCGATAAGCCCATCATGAACATCCGATGTCCATCAAGAAACGGCTGAGAGGTCAGGAAACGGCTGAGAGGCAAGTACCGATCAATGGCAAGCACATCTAGGTCAGATGACCTAACGTTAGCCGCGATGTGCGGTATCTCTCCGGCGAGGACAACGATCGCCCCATGAAACGAGTAGGCCGTCACGACATAACCGCGGGGGGCAGATGAGCGTTCGCAGGGGCAACTTATGCACACCTCGCCGCCGGTTCGGACTCGTGGTACTCGGTGTGACGATCTCGCTCGCGGTGTCATTCGGTGGCGAACACGGGGTGAGCGCGGCCGCCCCGCCGCGACCGATCGCCATCGCGGGAACCTCCATTCCGGTGAATGTGGCTCCGGTGAATGTGACCTCCACACATGTGACCTCAGAGTCAACTCCACCGGATGTGACACCCGGCAGTTCGTCTCGCGGTGAGGCTCCCAAAGAATGTGCAGGGTCACGCTTCGCCACATTCGGCGCGATTTACGACGCCGTCTTCGATTCCTTTCTGCCGCAGTTACCCGCTTCGATCCGCGATAACTCGACATCAATCAAAGCCGCAGCGCATCGCGACATGGATCGCCTGCGGATCTCGACGCTGGCGATCTCTGCTCATCCTTACGATCTCGGCGCCGACAAACAGGCGCCGATCATGACCTACCGAGATCCCATCTCGGAATGGATTGTTACCCAGTTGATCAATGTTCGCGAAGGCAGGACCGCCGATGCGATCTCGGTGGAAAACCTCACTCTCTCGCAAGCCGTTGAGACGGTGTGGCTGTATGTGTATGTCACGGTATTGATCCCGCTGACCATCGTGCGCGATTCAATTCCACCGATCGCCACACTGGTCGGCCCGATCACCGTGGGAACCCTACTCTCGCTGCCAATCATGCTTGGCGTATTCATCACCAACGCGTTCTTCAACGCGATCAGCAACGGATTGGTGAACGCCTGCATCGTGTCGGTGACAAAGGAACAGAAGGCCCGAGCAGGAAAGCCGGTCAAGGATTTACGCTTCGCCTGGGCGGTTCCCGGCATCGTTCGCGATATGGCCGGCCAAGTATCGATTGCCGACCCCGCTACGTGCCCCTCGATCGGCACACTTCCGTTGAGCCGCATCGTGACCCGGACGTCGAATTACCTAGAGTCGGTCACCACCAATCCGGTCACCGATCGGCAGATCCAGACCGCAACCAATCAATTGCGACAGTACATGCGCACCACGCGGGTACATCAGAATCTGGTACCGGCCGACCCCGCAGACTTCAACATCGCGGAGTCCGTCCTCTCGCTGACCGGTACGCTCGTTCCCTTTGTCGGCGGGGCGCCATTCGATGCGGTGATCGGTTTGAGCCACAACCACAATCGCGGCGATAATTTCGGTGCGAGCGTGCCACTGGAAGGTTTGTCAGTCACGAAGTCGCTGACCGCGGCATACTACGCGTACGCGATTACCACACACATCATCGAGGTCGTATGGGAACACGGCGGCACCGACGTCGCGGCGGGGTTGGTCAGCGACCTGTTCCCGGGACTTGGTATCAGCGCCGACCTTATCCCACTCGGCGAGGGCATCCTCAGCGTACCGAATGTGTACGGACTCGTGGTGTACCACAACGTCTTACGTTCACTGTGCCTGACCGAGGACCGTAAGTCGGCAGCCGTCCCGACGAGGATCGCCGCCGCCCGCTGGTGACCTCGTCAGTTCACTTCCGCGGCTGCACAACCCGCGCGGCGATACCGAGGAGGATGCGCTTGGGTACGAAACGTGCTCCGACAGCCGCGAATCGGTTCTGCGGACCATCCACCGCAGTTGGCTTGCCGACGTTGAGTGCATGCAACGCGGTGGCGACAACCTGACGGGTAGAACGCAGCGGACCGACGACACTACTGTCTGCGATATCGAAGAATTCCGTCTTCGTCGGTCCTGGGCAGAGTGCGAGCACATTGACGCCGCTCTTACGTGCCTCCCACCACAGCGCCTCACTCAGCGAACGAACATATGCCTTGGTCGCGGAGTACACGGCCATATTCGGAACGGGTTGGAAGGATGCGTTACTCGCGACATTGATGATCGTTCCCGAGTTCTTCTTGACCATCCGCGCCAGGTAGACGGTGGTGAAATCCGTCAGCGCCCCCACGTTAAGAGCAACCTCGTCCCGAATCCGCGCCGGATCAGCTTCGGCGAGGAGCCCGAAGGTGCCGAATCCGGCGTTGTTGATCAGAATGTCGACGTCGAGCCCACGCTCATCGACCTCGGCCACCACTTTATCGGCGGCGCCCGGTATCGAGAGATCGGCGACGATTACCTCGGCCCGGACGCCGTGCTTAGCGTGCAATTCGTTTGCGAGCGCGGTGAGCGCCTCCTCGCCACGGGCAACCAGAATGACGTGAGATCCCTTGTCGGCCAGGGTCCGGGCGAATTCCTCCCCGATACCGCCACTGGCGCCGGTGATCAGTGCGGTGCTGTTCTCATACTTCAACTTCATGGTCACTCCGTTGGTTGGTAGGTGGCTGCGGATTGACGGCCGCAGGTTGACGACGGCCGGGTTGACGGGTGCGGGGTTGCCCGACACCACCCGGCGCCGGGGGGCCCGCGATGCCTAGCGTAAGCCCGGCCGAGAAAATATCGGCGAGGACGGTCGCACAACAGGCAAGTTCTGCCGGAATGTTTTGTGCTGCCGCGAGCTATCTCAGATCACGGACGGAATCACGCTCAATCAACGGCATCGGCAGTCGCGCCTGACCTGCCTCTCGGCGCCCGAGCAACATGTCGACGCCATATGTGGCCATCTCCGCATACGGCAGCCGGGCCGTTGTCAGACCGGGACGCAAAAACACGGCAAACTCGTCATCATCGAAGGAGATCACCGAAACGTCGCGGGCAACCTGCAAGTGACGTTCGGCAAGCGCTTGATAAATGCCGAATGCGACGCTGTCGTTACCGGCGATGATCGCGGTGAGGTGCGGGTGGATGTCGAGCAGATGATGGGTGCTCCGATAGCCGATCTCGGGCCCCCACTGCGCAAGAGTGAGCCGTATCGGTACCACTCCCGCGTCATCCAGCGCCTCGGTGATCCCGGCGAACCGCTCGGCGATGGTCGCCGAGCGTCGCAGATCGGCCGCAATCTCAGGGAGATCACCGATAATGCCGATCGCTCGGTGACCGCGGCCGAGGAGATAGCGGGCTACCGCGTCTCCGGCCGACCGCTCGTCGGGTAGAACACTCGGATATCCCTGCGACGACATGCCGTTGACCAGGACTAACGGCAATCCCTGCGGGACTTCCGGAACGTCAACCAGCCGCGCGGCCATAAGGCCGATGAGCAGTCCGTCGACGCGGCGATCGGCCATCTCCCGCACGGCGTCGGCAAGATTATGCTTGCCCGCCGTCTCAGCCATCAATACGGTGTGCTCGTATCCGCGGGCCGCGTCGAGCACACCGCGGATCATCCCCGAGGCATATCGGGTGATGGTCACCTCGTCGGATATGAAGCCGATCGTGCGAGTCCTACCAGAACGCAGGCTCTGTGCCACCGGATTGGGACGGTAACCCAGCTCCTGCGCCGCGAGCCGAATCCGACGCGCGGCGTCGGCGGACAGTCTCGTATCCGGCCGGTCGTTGAGAACCATACTGACCGCCGCCTTCGACATACCCGCACGCTCGGCTACGTCAGCCAGGGTTGGTCGACCTACGACACGCTTGCCCATCTCTTTATCTCCTGATCACAGACGATGGTGGCCTGCAGTGTCTCATGTTGGGCGATCATAAGCGGCCCCGCCCAGCATGTATGGCCCGCCACTACCCACACTTGACGTGATACACGACACCATTCTATGCTGCGTGTGCTAAAACGATTCAGCGCCCTAGATAAATCGGTTCACCAGATTGGCCCCCGCCACTGTCGCCGATCTGCGCGCACAGAAACCAGCGGAGGTCTACACCCGTGGCCATCAACACTCCTATGTTCAGGAATGGCGCCTACCTGCAAAGTTCCACGACGCTTATCGTGTTTTTCGCGTCCTGGGGAATCTGGTGGTCGTTCTTCCAAATCTGGCTCACCAGTGATGACGCCGGCCTCGGCCTCAACGGCTCCCAGGTCGGCACGCTCTATTCCGCCAACTCGCTGGCCACACTGGTCGTCATGTTCCTGTACGGCACCATCCAGGACCGCCTCGCCCTCAGACGCCACCTGATGATCCTGGCTTCGATCGGCATGGCCTGTATCGCCCCGTTCGTCATCCTGGTTTACAAACCACTACTCGAACACGCATTCGGGGTGGGAGTCATAGCTGGCATGCTCTTCCTACCGGTCGGATTCACCGCAGCCGCCGGTCTTCTTGAAGCATTCTCGGAACGGCTAAGCCGAACCTACGGATTCGAATACGGTCAGGCACGCAGTTGGGGTTCCTTCGGTTACGCCATCGCCGCACTCATCGCCGGATTCCTATTCACCGTCAACCCGATGCTCAACTTCATCGGCGGATCAATCCTTGGTGTTATCTGCCTGCTCGTACAAATATTTTGGCGGACCACCAACGTGCCACTGGCGCCCGGACATACCAGCCATCCAGCGACGCCGAGTATCAAAGAGATAGTCAGCGTACTCAAAATGCCGAGTCTGTGGCAGATCATTATCTTCGTGATCTTCAGCTGGACGTTCTATAACCTCTACGACCAGCAGATGTTCCCCGACTTCTACACCGATCTTTTCGCGTCGAAATCCACCGGTGAGCGCGTGTACGGCGTCTTGAATTCCGTTCAGGTATTTGTCGAGGCCGCCATGATGATGCTCGTTCCGATATTCATGCGCAGGGTCGGCGTACGAAATGTCCTCCTGGCGGGTATTGCCGTGATGGCCCTGCGGATCTTCGGATCTGCGGTGTTGAGTGATCCGGTCGCGGTGTCTGTGGTCAAAATGCTCCATGCGGCCGAAGTACCACTGTTCATTCTCGGAATTTTTCGCTACATCACTCTGCATTTCCCATCGAAGCTCTCCGCGACGCTCTACCTCGTGGGATTCGAGGCATCGGCACAGATCGGTAACGTCATCCTGGCGCAACCATTCGGCAGCCTACGCGACAGGATCGGATACCAGCCGACGTTTTATGTGATCACCGCGCTGGTTCTCGGTGCCGGCGTATGGGCGTTCTTCGCCCTCAAACGTGACGATCAGCAGGTACACGGCGATGCCTTCATCCGTATCTCGAAGAAAGAGCCGGTACCCGTCACGGTGGAGTAAAGCGGCTTAGGATCACCCTGCATCGCTACGCACTCGTTACCACCGCACAGATATGGATCCATGAACAGCCTGCACTACGCGCCACCCCGCAACTGGATGAACGACCCGAACGGATTGCTACACCACAATGGTCGGTATCACCTGTTCTTTCAGTACAATCCGCTCGGCGTCGAACACGCGAATCTCAGTTGGGGGCACGCATCCAGCATCGACCTGATCACCTGGGAGAATCATCCGGTCGCCATCTCCTTCGACGACACTGAAGAGATTTTCTCGGGATCGGTAGTCGTAGACGAAGCGGGCACCACGGGATTCGGCACACCCCAGACCCCGGCGTTCATCGCGTTTTACACGTCAATGTCTACGACCACCCCACGGCAGGCCCAATCGATCGCCTACAGCATCGATGAGGGCCGAACGTGGACAAAGTATGCGGGAAATCCCGTACTCGACCGCCACTCAACGGATTTTCGCGATCCCAAGGTAGTGCGCTGGCATACAGACACGGAATCCTATTGGGTGATGGTGGCCGTCGAGGCAGCCGAACATAAGGTGGTGTTCTACCGCTCAGACGATCTCCTGTCGTGGGAATACCTCTCCGAGTTCGGCAACTCCGGAGCAGTCGGCGGCGTATGGGAATGCCCGGATCTGTTTCCGCTTCGCGTGAGGGAACCAGCCGGCACTGAAGCGATCAGTAACGAGGCGTCCAGCGATGACATCCGCTGGGTACTATTGGTCAGCCTCAATCCCGGCGGAATCGCCGGAGGTTCGGGAACACAGTATTTCATCGGCGATTTTGACGGGCGCACTTTCACACCGCTGCCCTCGATAGCACCGGTCGACTCTTCGGAAGAGACCGAGATGTATGCGCTGAATTGGCTCGATTACGGCCGTGATTGCTATGCGGGGGTGACCTTTTCCGGTCTTGCCGATGACGATAGGACCCTTATCTCCTGGATGAGTAACTGGGACTATGCCCGGCAGCTGCCGGTCGATCCCGAAACCCCGCAACGCGGGCAGATGACTCTCGCTCGGCGCCTGTCGTTGATCAGCGTCAACGGGCAGTTACGGCTGCGTCAAATCCCGATCGTTCCGCCGGTGATCGCCCACACCGAGATCACCGGCGTGCTGGTGGGACAGCAGCCAGATCCCGAAGTACCCGATCTCGTAGTGTCTCTGCCCGCCACCGGCCGGATCGACTTATCCGTTGCATATGGCGGCGCTAGGGGTTTCGTGGCGCGATTGGCCGATAACGACAACCGATCTATCGTGCTCACCTACGACGCAGCGGCCGAGCAACTAGTCCTCGAGCGGCGCACGGGCCTTGAGGATTTCCCGCCGGAATTCACCAGTACCGAGCGGATGCCGGTAGCCGCAACCCCGGTGATCACGCTGACGATCTGGTTTGATGAGCGTGCCATCGAGATCTATGCCGAAAACGGCACCCGGGTACTGACCGAACTTCTCGGTGCGCTGCGTTCACCGTCGCTGCACCTCGCGGGTCTCGGTGGCAACATTCGTATTCAAGAATTATCGGTTGGTGCAGCACTATTCGCTGATCCTGCGGCAAGATGAGCTACCGAACTCACCTCGCCGCAGGCACCGCCGTCCGATACGCGAAGCTCACACAGCCGCTGGTACCAGCGCAGCGTCGAAGACGATCTCGCCGCCAATGATGGTGTACACAACTGAGGCTGAACCAATTTCGGCAACCGGTGCGGCAAAAATGTCTCGGTCGAGGATCACAATATCCCCGGCTTTACCAACCTCGATCGTGCCGGATCGGTGTTCGTCGTGGTTGAGGTAGGCCGTGCCAAGGCTATGCGCGATCACAGCGTCCGCCAACGATAAAGCTTGCTCACCGAGGAAGGGCAGCGCCGCTGCACCCGATGCGCCAGCGGTGGAGCGATTCACCGTGGTGTGAATGATCTCCAGCGGGTTAGCCGTACTCACCGGCCAGTCGCTTCCCGATGCCAGCGGTGCCCCCGCCCGCTGCAGTGAACCGAACGGGTATTGCCATGCCGCCCTTCGGTTACCTAGGAACGGTATGGTCAGCTCGTCCATATCGCGTTCATGCGTGGCCCACAGTGGCTGCATATTCGCCACCACACCAAGTTCGGCGAATCGCGCGATATCATCGGGGTGGATCACCTGAATATGCGCCAGCGTATGGCGAAGATCTTTGTCCCCGTTCGCAGTTCGCGCCGCCTCGATCGCATCGAGCGATTCCCGGACGGCCCGGTCACCCAAAGCGTGGAAGTGCAGCTGGAAACCAAGTGCGTCGAGCCTTATCGCAATCTCTTTAAGTGTGGTCGGGTCGACAAAACTCTTACCCGTGTTCTCGCCGGGACAGCCACATGAATCCAGGTATGGCTCAAGCATTCCGGCCGTGAAGTTCTCCGCCACCCCGTCCTGCATGATCTTGACCGTGGTGGCCGCGAAGCCTGCTGCCAACGCACGGTCGCGTTTGGCCACAAGTTCCTCAATCTGTTCGAGTCCGCGATTGCGGTCCCACCATAACGCCCCAACAACATGCGCCTTGAGAACGCCGGAGGCCGTGACCCGCAGATAGGAATCCAGAAGATCCGGGGTGTCATTCGTCGCACCAACTATGGCATCGTGCCATCCGGTGACACCCCAGGCGAACAATTGCTGCTGGGCGATCTTCAGTGCCTCGTCCAGATCGTCCTGAGTCGGCAATGGAATATGTCTGGCAACCAGTTCCATCGCCCCCTCCTGTAGGACGCCGATCGCCTGCCCGTGGGCATCGCGTTCAATCCGGCCATCGAACGGATCAGCCGTCGTATCGTCAATACCGGCGACCTCAAGGGCTTTCGAATTCACCCAGGCACCATGCCCGTCCCGATTAGGGAAGAACGCCGGCCGATTGGGCACGATCGTGTCGAGCATCGCAGCAGTCGGCAGGCCATCCGGAAATGAACCCATTGACCAGCCGCCGCCGGTGATCCACGGCAGGTCGGGATTATCCGACGCGTACTGCGCAATCCGGGCGAGGTAGTCCTCGGTGACGACATAAGGAGTCAAATCGCAAGTCAGCATATCCAGGCCAGCGTGATAAGGATGGACGTGACAGTCCTGGAAACCGGGCGAGACGAGACCGCCCTTCGCATCGATCTCAACCACGCCCTCAGCGGCGAGGGCGTCTTCCCCGATCGCCGAGATCACGCCGTCGACGATCAGCACCGGCTCCTCGCAGATACCCGAGGGGGTGAACACGTGGCCCCCGGTAATCAGTAAAGCGGTATGCGTAGCCATATATGTCATTCCTTCATCTGGTGCACGGCAAGTGGTCCGGTATCGGTGAGAGGTGTGAAATGCGAAGTGATTCACAAAACCTCGGCGGCGGGGCCAAAGCTGACGGCGCGAAGCGAAGCCAGCGACGACGGCGGAACCGGGTCCAGCACCCACCGGCCCCCTCTTTCGACAACCGACCATCACAACGTCTAGCCGAACGTTATGGGAAGGAGTGCGCGGGCGCAACACAAAGCGGTAGCCGTGCTTATGGTGGTGTGCCACGCTATGGTCCGATGACCGCCGTCTCAGCTGATACGGCTGATGACCCGGCGGCGGTCAATCACACCGCTCAACGTACCGTGGCGCGGTGAGCATCGACATTCTTGTACATGCTCCACTTCACGCCCTTGACCTGAACGGGCGCCACTGTTGTCCAGGTGGAAATTGCGATGTCACTGATGAATTGCTCGTCGAGCAAAATGTCGGTGAACCTCTGATAGACCTGCTTGGCCTCGTCGCTTGTGGGATCGACCACATCGGCGAAGGCATTCACGGCCGCGGTGTACTCCTCCGACGTGAATTGAGACAGATTGCCAGCCGGCTTGAACGGTGCCGCACCCGTGGCGAGAGTCACCGGGCTGGACTGGCCGAAACCGTGCGGACTGATCCACAGCTGGTGTTGTTTGGATTTCAGAAATGGGTTGTAGGAGGCCTGTTCTCGTGGATCGAGGCGTGCGTCGACACCAATTTCGGCGAGGTTGTTCTGAATGATTCCGGCGATTCCCGCGGTCGCCGGCGATCCGCTGCCGTAGGACAGTAACAGTGGCGATCCGCCCCGGTATCCGGCCTCGGCCAGCAAACTCCGGGACCGTTCGAGATTACGGGCGTAATGGCGCGCCGCATCGTCACTAAATGCCGGCGAACTCTTCGCCCACGGTGCACAACTGACGAAGCCACGGCCTACGAGCACCTCTTTGACTACTCGTTCGCGGTCAATTGCGTAGGAGATCGCCTGGCGGACACGCTTATCAGTCAGCGCCGAGTTACCGACATTGATACCGAGATAGTAGGCGACGTCATACACATCGAGTGACTCGACCCGATAGAGGGTCTCGTCGCCGAAGGGACGAAGATCCTGCGGCGAGGCGTCGAGCACGATGCTTGTCTGCTGGGAGCGCACCGATGTAAGTAGCGCGTTTGCATCGCGCACCACTCGGATGGTGACACCGGCAACCTGAGCCGGTCCGCCCCAATATGTTTCGTTGCGGCTGGTCTCAAACAGATATCCCGTCTCACGCCCAGTGAAACGGAATGGGCCGGTGCCGATGAACTTCTCGCCCGCGGCCAGTTCCTTCTCGGTCTCCTTATCGGTGAGCAGCATGAACTCAAGGAGGTCGAAGATGTTAACGATCGGATGCTCAAAGTGCAGTACCGGTGCGGACGGGTCCGCGGTGTCTACGTGGATGATCTTCGCCGCGGTGGACTGCAGCTGCGAACCCGATTTCTGATCGGCGTATTTGGCGATGTTATAGGCGACGTCGTCGGCATTGAGTAGCCGGCCGGAGTGATAGCGGACGTCATCACGAAGATGAAGTCTCAGTGAAAGTTTATCGGCAGAAAACTCCCATGCGGTTGCCACCGACGGTGTGGGCTGCAGGGTCTTGTGGTCATATCGGATCAGCGTATCCCACAACAGCAAACCGATATTCATCGATGTAATCGATTGCGAATAAATGGTCTTCGGGTCCACATCGGTGGGCGTCCCGACCACGAGCGTGCCACCGCGCGCACCAGAGCCCCGGCTCGCCTGTCGCAGTTGGCCCACCGCCGATTCGCACCCGGCGAGCAGACTCGCCGAGCCCACGGCGCCGAGGATCAAGCCGCCGCGAAGTAGGCAGCGGCGGGAAATGTCGGTCATGCGCGGGCCTTTCGGTTGCGCCTTCTCTGCTCTTGCGGGTCAGGGACTGGTACGGCGGCCACTAGGTTACGGGTGTACTCCGTCAACGGTTGGGCAAATAGCGCTCCCGTGGGTCCGGACTCTTCCAGCCGACCGGAACGGAAAATCGCTACCGTATCGGCGAGTTGGCTAACAACCGCAAGATCATGGGTGATGAAAACGACCGCGAAACCCAACTCGGCCTGCAATTGCGTGAATAGCTCCAGCACAGATGCCTGCACCGATACGTCGAGGGCGCTGGTCGGTTCATCCGCGATCAGCAGTTCCGGCTCACCGGCCAGGGCACGGGCCAACGCCACCCGCTGTCGCTGGCCGCCGGACAGTGCGCCGGGGCGAGAATCCACGTAGGTCCGAGGCAGACGAACAGCGTCGAGCAGTTCCAGCGCCCGCCGCTTCGCACCAGTCTTATCGAGGTCGCCATGGATCGCCAGCGGCTCGGTGATGCTGCGCCACACCGGCCACCGGGGGTCGAGAGATGCGTATGGATCCTGGTGAATGAGGGCGATCTTGTCGGTCCGTACATCGATGGATCCACTGCTGACCGGAGTCAGGCCAAGGATCGCCCGCCCCAATGTTGTTTTTCCTGAACCTGATTCGCCGACAACTCCCACAACCGCACCGCGGTCAACGGTGAAATCGATATCGTGTAGAGCCGTGAATGCCGGTGACCTGCCCCGTCCGGGATAGGTCACCGTGAGGTGCTCGACCGTCACGATCTGCGCATCGGAGCGTCGCACATCTTTCTGATCGAACTGAAGACGGGGGACTGCGGCAAGCAGCGCACGCGTGTAGTCCTGTGTCGGATGCGCGAATAACGTATCGACCGGTGCGGATTCGATGAATTCACCGGCCTGGATCACCACGACACGATCGGCGATATCAGCAACAACCCCCATGTTGTGAGTGATCAGCAGAATGCCGAGATCGTGTGATTTCTGCAGCGAGCGGAATAGGTCAAGGATCGATGCCTGCACCGTGACGTCGAGCGCTGTCGTGGGTTCGTCGGCGATCAGCAGTTTGGGTTCCCCGGCCAACGCCAACGCGATCACCACGCGCTGACGCTGACCCCCGGACAGTTGATGCGGATACCAGTCCACGCGTTCCGCTGCATGAGGTATTTCTACCGATTCGAGGAGTTCGATCGCACGTTTACGCGCCTGCTCCTTGGTGATTGGCCGATGAGCCGCGAGTACCTCATAGAGTTGCTTCCCGATCCGCTGCGAGGGGTTAAGCGCCGACTGCGGCTCCTGGAACACCATGGCCGCGGTGGTGCCGCGCAGCGGCCGCACCTGCTCGTCTTTGAGCCCGACGATCTGGTGCCCGGCCAGTACCACCGAACCCGATTGCGCCAGACCTGGCGGAAGCAGACCCAGAATCGCCTTGCCGGTCAACGACTTACCGGAGCCCGACTCACCGACGAGGGCGACAACTTCACCCGCAGATACCGACAGTGACAGCCCGTCAACGAGTCTGCGTCCATCCGGTGCGTCGATAGTGAGGTCGGTGATCTCCAGGACCGGCGCCCCCGACGCAGCGGTCACGTCACTGTGCGCCACGGCGAACCTTTCCGAGTCCCTGAGCAATGAGCAGTAGTCCGAGGGTCAGTGTGATGATCACGGCGAGCGAACCGATCGGAAGTCCCGGATTGACATCCCAGGTGTAGACGCCTTCGGCCAGCGCTGAACCCAGCGACGGTCGAGGCGGCCGCACGCCGACTCCAATAAAACTCATTGCCGCTTCGATGAATACCGCCAATGACAATGACAATGCGAGTTGCACGATAGTGGCCTCCACCGAATTAGGAAGCACATGTTTGCGCAGAAGCCACCCTCGCGATGCTCCCGCCAGGCGGGCGCTCTCGATATAGGGCTGCGCATTGACCCGGCGTGCACTGCTGCGAGCCAGTCTGCCGAATACCGGGATCTCGCTGATAGCGATCGCGATGATGACGGTGGCGATCCCGGGGCCACGGATCGCGGTGACCGCGATGGCCAGGATTAGCGCCGGAAAGGCAAGCACCACATCGAAAAACCGATCGGAGATCACATCGATCACCCGGCTCGATGCGGCCAGCAACCCGAGTAACGTCCCGATGATCGCTCCGATCGGAACAGAGATGGCCAGCACGATCAACGTGGTTTGAATCCCGTAGAGGAGCCTGCTGAAGACATCACGGTTGAGGCTGTCTGTGCCAAGCAGATGCTCCCAGCTCGGAGCGAGCAGGTTCGCGTTCGGGGTCTGCCGGTATGGATCGTAGGCGGCGAGAACCGGTGCGAGGAGCCCGAGAACGACGATCACGCCGACCAGGACCAGACCCACGATCAAATCGGTGGGACGTTTCCGGCGCGGCTGACCGGACTCCGGGGTGGGCAGGTCTGTGGGTGGCACGACCTGGATGAGGTCACGCTGGGGTCGGGTCATCGGTCTTCCTCGCGCCTAGCGACCGGATCAAGTGCGGCCTGAACCACATCGGTGAGCGTGGCCGTGACGATGAAGATCGTCACCGACAACAACAGCAATGCCTGCACAAGCGGATAGTCGCGGGCGGCGATGGATTGTGCGAGCAGCTGCCCCAGACCGGGCCAGGCGAAAATCGTCTCGACCAGGATCGCCGCACCGAGCAGTTGGCCTATCTGAATTCCGAGCACGGTGACCGTCGACGGCAGCGCGTTGCGCAGCACACTGTGGAACAGGATCCGGCGGGCGGAGATACCCGCGGCCCGCGCGGTCAGCACGTACGGCTGCGCTAACTCGGTGCGCAGCGCCTCGGTGAGAAAACGCGTCAGCGTCGACGCCACCGGCAGCGCGATGCACAGCCCGGGAAGGATCAGATACTGGAACGTGATCCACGGGTTCGCGAAATATCCGTCGGGTGGACTGCCACCGCCGGGCAGCAGCGGAAGCCAGAGAGCGAAAATCGCCACCAGAATGACTCCGGTGACGAAGGTCGGCACCGCGATCGACACCGTCGCAAAGGCGTTCACGACTGCGATCAGCCACCCGGTCGGGCGTAGCACCACGCTGAATGACAGCACGGCACTGATCAGCAGCGCGAAGACCAGCGCGGTAATCGCCAGCACCACCGTGTTACCCAAGGCGTGTGCAATCAAGGCACCGATATCACCGCCGATGACATAGGACCGACCAAGATCAAAGGTGAGGATCGCACCTATCCAGTGCAGATACTGCGTCGGGATCGATTGATCGAGCCCCAGGTTCTGCCGAATCGAGGCGATAGTCTCGTCGGTGGCGTCGGCACCAGCCAGTACCGTGGCCGGGTCACCCGGAATTAACCGCAGGATCAGGAAGATCACGACGCTCGCCAGGAATAATGTCAACAACGCCTGACCGAGCTTGCCGGCGACGTACAACAGCAGAGCCGGCGTTACCCGGCGCGATCGTCCACCGGTCCCAGAGCCTGATGCTGGTGCATCAACAGAAGCGGCGGAAACCATAACCGGTGACTTTATGCCCACGGCATGACGTAGCCACAGTAAAAATCATCGTGAGGTAAACCCCCGCACGGATCGCCGGCTCGGCGCAGGCGACTACCCGATGATTACTCCGCCCGACACACAACCACTCCACCTAATGTTTCATAGTCGTTAACTTTCACGCCTTCCGCTTGCATGGAAAACCTATGGGGCGCATCTTATTTACAAGTTGACCAACCGATCAACTTCCCATCGCCAGTTTCACGGACTACTACCCGGGGGCGCCGCTCATGCGTCGTATGACCTTTGACGAACGTCGCAGCGAGCTCATCGACGCGGCTATCCGGGTCATCTCCCGCGACGGCCTCGCCGCCGCGACCACCCGAGCGATCGTCAGCGAAGCTGACATGCCGCAGGGAGCACTCTTTTACATCTTCTCCTCGCGGGACAGCTTGCTGGGTGCGGTCATCGAACACATCACCGATCAGGAGCAATTGACCGTCTTACTCAGCGCCGACATGATCGACAAAGACGCATCCCTACACGACGTCATAGTCGGCGCCCTTGACGGATACCTAGGCCTGCTTGCACAGGACCCGTCGCGAGAGATCGCATTGCTGGAGCTGGCCACCCATGGAATGCGCCATGATCAGGACGCATTGCGCCACCAATGGCAGACCTATCGCGCTGCCGTGGCCGATGCGCTGCGCTATCTCAGCGATCGCCTCGATTTTCACTGGCGAATTCCCCTGGATCAGCTCGCGCACCTGGTGACGTCCACCCTCGACGGCATCACCATTTCCTGGCTGACCGACCGCGATTGCGAAGCGGCGCGACGCAATATCGACATCATCGCCACCACGATCACCGCCCTGGCGATCGGGCCAGCCGAAGATGAGGAGCCCTCATGATACTCACCCGAGACGAGCGTGTGCTCGCCGAAATCAACGCGCACGCCGTGTTGGGCGCATTGCCGCGCCTGGCCGAACTCGCACCCGAAGCCGCCGCGATACTGGACCGCCTGCACAAGCCGACCACCCTGCACCTGAAGGTTCGTGGCGGACCAAGCGCGCACTACACTTTCAGCGCCGGCGGCATCAGCATCGGCGAGCGCCGCGCGCCCGGACCGACCCTGCTGTTCGCCTCGCCGAAACACTTCAACGCCGTGATCGCTGGTACCGCGCAACCTATTCCGCTCTCCCGGCCAAGCGGAATCGGCTTCCTAAAATCGGTCTTCACACCGTTGACGGCATTGTTGGAATCCAATCTTCGAGGCACCGACCCCGACGCGCCGCCCAGCGAGACGACCACACTGCTGACGCTGCACGTCGCGGCCATCGCGATCACCATCGTCGGCAATCACGATGAGAGCGGCCAATTCTCCGCAGCACATATGGCCGACGGCGACCTCGACATCGAGGTTGGCGATCACATTCGATACCGCGTCGAAATCAAGGATCATCGCCTGCGACTCGATGACAACCTCAACGATCCACCCCGTGCTGCACTACGTTTCGCCGATCTCGACGTTGCCGGCGGTATCCTCAGCGGTCGCGAAAGCGCATTGGCGTGTCTATGCGACGGGCGCGTCGCGATGCGCGGATACATCCCCCTCGTCGACAACACCAACCGCATCCTCGACCGCGTCGGTACCTACCTGGAAGCCTGACAGATGACACTCACCACACAACCCTCCGCCAACCCCGATGCCGGATCCGATCGGGACCGATATGCCAAGAGCAACGCCATGTTTGACCGTGCCGTTCGGGTGATCCCCGGCGGTATCTACGGCCACCTAGGCCCCAGCGAGGGGTGTTACATCCCGCGCTCGGCGTACCCGTTGTTCTCCGATCACGCACAGGGCAGCCGATTCTGGGACCTCGACGGCAACGAGTTCATCGACTACATGTGCGGATACGGCCCCAATGTGCTGGGCTACCGGGATCCCGATGTCGATGCCGCCGCCGCCGCCCAGGCGCAGCGTGAAGACGTCGTATCGATTCCCGGGGCGGCGATGGTCGACTTCGCGGAATTGATCACCGACACCGTCGCAAGCGCCGATTGGACCTTCTTCGCCAAGAACGGCGGCGATGTCACCACGTTGGCGATCATGACCGCACGTGCCGCCACCGGACGCCGGCGCATCGTGTTCTTCGAGGGCTACTACCACGGTGTCGACCCGTGGACCCAGAAACTCGATTACCCCGGGGTGCTCCCCCAGGACGTTGCCGGCAACATCGAGGTTGCGTGGAATGACATCGACGCGCTGCGCACCGTATTCAGCAACCACCGAGGTGAGATCGCAGCGCTTATCGCCCAACCGTACAAACACGGAAACTTCCTCGATAACGAACTTCCCGCCGAGGGCTACTGGGCGCAGGTACGCGCACTCTGTGATGAGCACGGCATCGTGCTCATCTGCGATGACGTGCGCGCAGGCTGGCGGCTCGATCTGGCCGGCAGCGATCACCATTACGGCTTCCGCGCTGATCTGATCTGCTTCTGCAAAGCATTGGCCAATGGCTACAACGTATCCGCTCTGTGCGGCCGGGACTCGCTGCGCGAGGCGGTCAGTTCCATCACCTATACCGGCAGCTACTGGATGAGTGCCGTGCCATTCGCAGCCGGTATCGCCACCATCACCAAACTCAAGGAACTCGACGCACCGGCACTGTTCCGCCGCCTGGGTAGCTCGCTCACCGACGGTCTGGTTACCGTGGCCGCTAACAACGGATTCCGGCTCGTCACATCGGGCGAACCGGCGCTGTTCTATCTGCGCGTCGCCGATGATGACACCCTGATGCTGCATCAGGAATGGATCGCCGAATGCGTGCGCCGGGGCGTGTTCTTCACCTCGCATCACAATCACTTCATCAATGCCGCCCTCACCGACGAGGATATCGCTCGCACACTGGAGATCGCCGACGAGGCGTTCTCCGTGGTCCGACACCGACATGGGTGATGCCGTGACAGACCCGCACCACACCGGCTATCCGCACCCGCCCGCGCGGGCGGAGTCACACCTGTCGTCAGGGCCGCAACATCGGTTGCCCACCAAGTGGATAGCACTGTTCGGCCTATCCTGGTTGGGGGTATGGCTTGCCGAGCTCGCACCATTTCAACTGACCCTGCCCGCACAGATCAACGAGTGGCTGGGTATCGGGTCAAGCGTCGACACGGGAAACTGGTCCCGCAGTGTCCTCACCTTCGGTGTGGTATCAGGGATTTCGGCGATATTCGCGCTCGTCGCTTTTCCGCTGACCGGCTCCCTCTCCGACCGCACCACCAGCCGGATAGGTCGGCGTCGGCCGTGGATCTTCGGCGGCACAGCGCTATTCGCGGTATCACTGATCGGCCTTGGGTGCACTCACAACATCATTGCGATCACGCTGTTATGGTGCGCCGTGATCACCGGTTTCAGCACCGTCTCCGCCGCACTCACCGCCCTGATCAGCGATCAGGTCCCCGTCTTCCAGCGCGGTGTCGTATCAAGCTGGGTGTCGGCGCCGCAGGCGATCGGCACCATCATCGGTATCGCTCTCGTGTCGATACTGGCGCTCGGCACACTACCGGCCTATCTTCTTTACGCGGTGGTGCTGATCGCCTGCGTCGTACCGTTTGCGCTCTATCTCCACGACCCACCCCAGCCAGCGCACAACAAGAACCGGCTGAGCCCACGCACGATCATCGCAGAATTATGGATCTCGCCGAGAGACAATCCCGACTTCGGATGGACCCTCCTCGGCCGGATCCTGGTTAATCTCGGCAACGCGCTCGGCACCTCCCTGCTCTTGTTCTTCCTCCAATTCGGTTTGGGATCAACCGATCCCGACACCGATATCCTGCTGGTGTCCGTGGTGTACATGATCTTCGTGGTACTCAGCGCAGTATTTTGCGGAGTACTCAGCGATAAGATCGCGCGACGTAAGCCGTTCGTGCTGGCGGCAGGTGTCGCGCAGGGGGCCGCCGCAATCTGCATCGCCGCCGTCGCCAATTTCTCGATGACGATGGTCGCCGCCGCCCTGCTCGGTCTCGGCTACGGCGCATTCCTCGGCGTCGACCAAGCACTGGCCACCCAGGTGCTGCCCGACGCCGAACACAACGGACAAGACCTCGGCATCATGAATATCGCGATGGCCGTACCGCAGGCACTCGGCCCACTCGTTGGCGCCGTCGTCGTCGAGATGACCGGCGGATTCACGGCCCTCTACGCAGTCTCCGCCATCTTCGGGATACTCGGCGGGATCTGCGTGCTGGCAGTCCGGAGCGTACGGTGACCGTCCGGCAGGATTCCGCCCAGCACAATATTTCCCGGCGCGGATTTCTCGGCGGTGCGGCCGCCGGGGTCATCGGGACGGGGCTCGTCGGTGCGGCATCGGCCGCTGTGGGCGAGGCGCGCGCTGAACCAGCGACCGACTATCTCGTTGGCGCCGGAAAAGGCGATCTGACCGGAGCCATCGCCGGGCAGGGCATGATGGGCTACTCCGATCTGAGCCAGGTGGCCTCAGGCCTGCTGAGTCGAACGTGGGCCCGGGCCTACATCATCGTCGACCGCAACACCGGGCGGCGGGTGGCATTCGTGAACGCCGACATCGGTTGTGTCTTCGAATCTCACCGCATCGGGCTCGTCGCCGCCCTACGCGCACGCTACGGCGACCTGTACCGAGACGAAAACGTCAACATCAACGCCACCCATAATCACAACTCGTGCGGCGGAACATCCTGGGATTACGCGTATTCACTTGCCGCGCGGGGATTTCGAAAAAATTCCTACCGGGCCGAGATCGCCGGGCTGCTCGACGCGGTGGTCGCCGCTCATAACAGCCTGGCGCCGGGCACACTCGAACTCGGCTTCTCCGACCTCCACAATGCCAGTGCCAACCGATCGCTACCGGCATTTATGAGGAATCCCGCGGCCGACCGGGCACATTTTCCCGAATACATCGATCCACAGGTCACCGTATTACGCCTGCGCCAGGGCACCACGACGATCGGTGAAATCACCTGGTTCTCAACCCACGGCACCTCACTCACCGATGCCAACACGCTGATCTCGGTAGACAATAAGGGATTCGCGTCGGCGCTCGCCGAACAGCACAATCCCGGTGTGGTGGCAGCATTTCCACAAACCAACGCCGGCGACCTCACCCCTAATCTCTGGTTGCGCAAGATGCATCCGGGCGGTCCAACCGCCGATCACCGTACCAACTGCGCCATCATCGGAACCCGTCAGTTCCAGGCGGGCCAGCGCGCGGGTACCGCGACCAGAGCGATGCGTGGAAGTATCGACTACGCCTACCGATTCATCGATTTCGCCAGCGTCGAGATCGACGGCGCCTACACGCCGTCTGGTCGACCGGCTCGCACCACCCCCGCGGTCATGGGTGCCGCGGCCGCGGCGACCAGCACCGAAGATAACACCAAAACCCAACTCGCCTTCCTCAACGAGGGAATGGTGCTACCGTTTGCCGCCGCCCTCGGCGTCGAGCCACACACCGCGACGCCGGATTGGGTGCTGAAGATGCAATCACCCAAAGTTCCGTTATTCCCGCTGGGATTCATGCCGCCGCACCCGTGGATTCAGCAAGTAGTGCCCATTCAGATCATTCGTCTCGCCGATCTGGTACTCGCCTGTACGCCCGCCGAATTCACGATTGTTGCCGGATTGCGGGTGCGTCGCATCATCGCCTCCGCATTATCGGTTTCGTTGGATAACGTTCTTTTGCAGGGTTATTCGAATGCGTACAGCCAGTATGTGACAACACCGGAAGAGTATCTTTCCCAACAGTACGAGGGCGGTGAAACCGTATTCGGACGCTTCACCCTGTGCGCGTACATGCAGGAATTCGATCGGCTGGCCAAGGCCATGGCCACCGGGCACCGGCTCGGACGTGGCCCGACACCCCCGGACACCGGCATGCTGCAGCCCGATCTGCTGCCCGCACCTGCTCCGGATACACCATTGCCGGGCAAGAGATTCGGCGACATCGTGCGGGCCCCGAAATCCGCATACCGCGGCGGCGAAACGGTGTCGGTGGATTTCTGTGGCGCATATCCGACGAATCGGATTCGACGCATCCCCGCCGGTGGGATCACTGCCCGGGACGGTTATTTCGTGATCGAACGGTTCGTATCGAACACCTGGGTGCCCGTCGCCGACGACGACAGTTGGCATACCGAGCTGCGCTGGCAACGTCCGCCCGGTAACAGCGCGGCATCGCTGATCACGATCGAATGGCGCATCCCGTCCACCGCATCGGGGCGCCACCGTATCCGGTACTTCGGCGACGCCAAAACCGCTGGCGGATCGCTCTCCTCGTTCACCGGGATCAGTCCGGCATTCGAGATC
>JASGFW010000027.1:0-36453 GCA_047605305.1 Gordonia sp. (in: high G+C Gram-positive bacteria) | reverse complement strand
TCCGTAACGGCTAAGCGGCCGCTATGCAGTCGCGCTCGGCCCCGGAGAGTGGTCGCCGCGCAGGCGTTTGGCAATCAGCTCCGCACTGATCAAGCACATGGGCAGGCCGATGCCGGGTCGGGTGGCTCCGCCCGCGTAGTACAAGCCGTCGACCTTGCGCGACCGGTTGTTGGCACGCATGAATGCACTCTGTCGCAAGGTATGTGCCGGCCCAAGTGCCCCGCCCGACCACGAGTTCAGCTCTGCTTCGAAATCTGCCGGTCCGACGGTGCGCCGCACCACCACCCGGTCGGCAAGATCGGGGATGTGTGCCCACGTCGCGATCAGCTCGATGGCCCGGTCTGCGGTCTGCTCAATCACCCGATCGCCCGCCCGGTCGATACCGCCCCGGCCAAGACCGGGATCGGCGGGGACGGGGATGAGGACGAAAAGGTTCTCGTGTCCATCGGGGGCGACGGAATCATCCGACGCCGACGGACGACATACATACAACGATGCCGGGTCGGGTATCGCCGTGGGCTTTTCGAAGATCGCATCGAAGTTGCGCTGCCAGTCTGCGGTGAAGAACAGCGAATGGTGCTCAAGTTCGGGCAACGGACCCGCAACTCCGAGGTACACCAGCACCGCTCCCGGCCCACAGGTACGCGCATCCCACCAACGCTGCGGGTAGGTCTGCAACCGTCTCGGTAGCAGCCGTGTTTCCACATGATGGAGGTCGGCGGCAGCTATCACCGTGTCGGCGGCGATGATGCGGCTACCGCCACCCATTCCGCCCTCACGCACACCTACCCCGGTGACCTCGTGGCGGCGCACCGGCCGCAGCCGCCCGTTTCGGCTGGTGAGAATTTCGGTGACCTGTGCCGACGAGTGCAGGCGAGCGCCGTGTGTCGTCGCGAGCCGCGTCAGCGCCTGGGTCAACTCGGTGAATCCTCCTGCGGGATAACGGACTCCCTCATCCAAGTCGAGCAGACTCATCAAGTGATACATCGCCGGGGCACGATCGGGCGAACTACCAAGGAATACCGCGGGATAGCCAAGGATCTGTCGCAGCCTCTGGTCCGTGAAACGTTTCGCCACAAAGGAATCCAGACTTCGACCAAGCAGTATGGCGAGGGATTTCGTATTCTTCAGGACAGTCGGGGCCACGAAGGCCGAGAAAGTATCGAAGTTGGTGTAAAGGAATCGCTCGACGGCCATATCGTAGGTGGCGCGGGCGGAAGCGAGATAGGCGTCAAAAGCCGCTCCGGCACCGGGTTCAATCGCCTCGAACAACGCACGGTTGCGTGCGAGGTCACCCGAGATGTCGACGGCGGTGTCGGTACCCTCGAAGAAGACCCGATACCCGGGGTCGAGTCGGCGCAGGTCGATCTGTTGCGCCGTCGAAGTTCCCAGCAACTCGAAGAAGTGGTCAAAGACCGCCGGCATCAGCCACCAGGACGGCCCCGTATCGAAGCGGAAACCATCACATTCCCATGACCCGGCGCGGCCACCGAAATCCGGGTTTTGCTCCACCAAATCCACGTCGTGCCCGTCAGCGGACAGCAGAGCAGCGGTGGCCAGCCCCGCGACACCACCGCCGATGACGACAACACGTCGACGGCGGGTCACCGCGTCACCGGCACGGTCCGGGGTGGATGCACACGCCCACGTCTCGCCGCTGCCGCCGCGGCGAGACGGATTTTGACCGGGGCGGACACCCGCACTCGCTCGCGCATGGCCACCTTCGCCGGTGTCACACGCAACCGGCTGGAGAGTTCGGCGAAAATATCGTGGGCAGTGCATACCGCAACCCGACTGCTCGCAGGTAACCGTGCGATGGCGGGTGCGGCGGCGGCGAGATCGGCATCAACGTCGTCGAGTAGGCGCGTCCAGGCCAGCTGCGTGGGTGCTAGCGGATCGAGCCCAGTCAAATATCTGCGACCCAAATCCGCACTGTCGGAACCGAAATCACGCAAGAAATTGACCTTCTGGAATGCCGCACCGAGTTGCCTCGCGCCCGGGGCAAGTTCAGCGTAGAGCGCAGCGGCATCGGGCTCATCGGCGACAAATACCCGAAGACACATCAACCCGACGACCTCGGCAGAGCCATAGATATAGGCAGCAAGACTTGCGTCGTCGTGCACGACGCGGTCGAGATCGGAGCGCATCGACGCAAAAAAGGGCGCCGTCAGCTCGGTGCCGATGCCGACGCGCCGCGCGGTACCTACGAATGCATGGATCACCAGGTTGCTACTCGATCCCCGACTGAGCGCGGTATGGGTGTTCGCCTCAAGCTCATCAAGGCAGACCCGCCGAGCGGAGACATCTTGTCGGGGCCGCGGGGCGTCGACGATTTCGTCGGCCACCCGTACCAGGGCGTAAATATTGCGCACATCGCCGCGCACCGAGGCGCCGAGCAAGCTCGACGCGAGCCCGAAGGAGGACGAATAGGAACCGACGATCAGCGCCGAACTAGCCTGCGCGACAGCGTCATAGCGCTCATAAGGCTGGGCGCGGTCGGCTGCGCGCCCGCGCCGCCACATCACCTGCCCGCACCTTCTCCGAGGCGATACGGATCGCCGCTGCCGAGATCGCGTACCTGCTCAACGAACCACGGGCTGAACAACCACGGGGTACCGGCGACACTGGTCCACACGTCGGTGACCGGCGCCCACACGTATTCGATGACCTCGTCTGGATTCGGCTGCACATCCCCCACCGGCCGGGCCAGATAGACGGGGCAGATTTCGTTTTCGACGACTCCACTGGCGTCAACCGCGCGATAGCGGAATTCGGGCAGGATTGGCACGAGTTGGTCGACGCCCAGCCCCAATTCATGACGCGCGTATCGGCCGATCGCCGCCGCCACCGATTCGCCGGGACGTGGGTGGCCACAGAACGAGTTCGTCCACACTCCCGGCCACGTCTTCTTGCCCAGTGCACGCCGCGTCATGAGCAGTCGGCCGGTCACATCGACGAGGTGGCAGGAGAATGCGAAATGCAACGGGGTATCCAGGCCGTGCACCGTCGCTCGATCGGCGGTTCCGTGCGGATTACCGCCGTCGTCGACGAGCACCACTAGGTCCTGGTCCACAACTTCATAATACGCATAATTATACCGATAACACTGTTTTCTATGCAGCATCCAACGTATCATCGGCATTTTCGACCGGCAGCCTGGCTCCGGTGATGAACGAATCAATTCACCATGACTCCGTCTCAGCCACCACCCCCGGTCGGCGATAGGCTCGCCGAGTGACTGTGCGTGCGGGAATCGTGGTGACCGGAACCGAGGTGCTCTCCGGACGGGTCGCCGACCGTAATGGCCCCTGGGTGGCCCAACAGCTATTGGAACTGGGCGTTGACGTCGCGCACATCACGATCTGCGGTGACCGGCCCGCGGATCTGAGCGCGCAACTACGTTTCCTCTCCGACGAGGGCGTCTCGCTGATCGTGACTACCGGCGGCCTCGGCCCGACCGCCGACGACCTCACCGTCGCAACCGTCGCCGCATTCACCGGGCGCACGCTGCAGGTCGATAAGGCGCTCGAAGCCGATATCGGGGAGATCGTGCGACGCTGGCACCGCCGCAGTGCCAGCGAGCCCGCCAGCGCCGCCACACAGGCGGGGATCACCAAGCAGGCCACCATTCCTCGTGGTTCGCAGCCGATTCCACCCACCGGGAGCGCGCCGGGGGTGGCGATCCCCGCGGCCGCCGACCCGAGTGGCGACAGACATCTTCCGGCGATCCTGATCTTGCCGGGCCCTCCCGGGGAACTGCAGCGGATGTGGCCGGATGCGCTCCGCACCCAGCCGATAGCCGCCGCCCTGGCCGGGCGAGCCGATGTCCGCCAGGAAACCATCCGGCTCTATGGGCTACCCGAGGCCGACCTCGCCGAAACACTGCGCGACGCGCAACGCCACATCATCGGATTCGGCGATCTTGAGATCACCACCTGCCTGTCGGGCGGCGAGGTGGAGATGGTGACGCGCTACCCGGCCGCTGCTGTCGCGGCCTACACCGATCTCGCCCGGCTCCTCACCGACACTCATCCGCGCCAGGTTTTCTCCATCGACGGTTCCACCATCGATGATCAGGTGGCCGCGTTGCTGCGCGAGCGCAGCATCGCCACGGCCGAATCCTGTACCGGTGGACTGATCGCCGCGCGGCTCACTGATCGCCCAGGCTCCTCGCAGTATGTACTTGGCGCGGTAGTGGCGTATTCGAACGAGGTCAAGACCGCTGCGCTCGGCGTGCCGCCCGAGTTGATCGCTGCGCACGGTGCGGTCAGCGAACCCGTGGCGGCCGCGATGGCCACGGGAGCATTGCGCGCACTCGGCGCCGATACCGCACTATCCACCAGCGGTATCGCCGGCCCCGGTGGCGGAACACCCGAGAAACCCGTTGGCACTGTCTGCTTCGGGATCGCACTGGCCGACGGTACGACGCGCACGCACACACTCCACTTGCCTGGCGGCCGCGGCGCGGTGCGTGCACGGGCCACCACCGCGGCGCTCCACCTACTAGTCGATACCCTGCGCGGAGTCGACTCGAAGTGAGTCGTTATGACGCCGGCGTCGGTGATGCCGCGGCGAAGTGTCCTCGTAGGGTGTGGGTGTCATATTCGTGACGGTAGAGGCCACGCTTCCGTAGGATCGGCACCACCTCGTCGACGATCACGTCGAGCCCGTCTACCAGCACATCCGGTTGCAAATTGAATCCGTCGATGGCACCGGAGTGGAACCAATCTTCGATGTGATCGGCCAACTGCTCAGGGGTGCCGACGAATCCGGCGTGCCCGGAACCGGTGTAGCGGGTTTGTTTGAGGTATTCGCGCACCGTCGGATTGGTCTTACGGATCTGCGCGACAATGGATTCACGGAATCCGATACTGCCCAGAAAGGTCTGCGGATCGGCGGGTGCGGCAAGCACCTCTTCGGGGAAAGGCTCGTCGAGTTCGAGTTTCGAGGCGTCATATCCAATCGCCTGAGACAGCCATCCCACCGAATAGGATGCCGGACCCGCATCATGCAATTCATCGCTGCGGCGGCGTGCCTCTTCCTCGGTACTGCCGAGACTCAGCAGTAGCCCGGGCAGAATCTTGACATCATCGGGTGAACGCCCGTTCTTGCTCGCCAGACCCTTGACGAGTCGATAATGCTCGATAGCCTTCGTTTTGGTCAGTTCCGCCGAGAACACCCCCTCGGCGACTCGGCCAGCGAGTTCACGCCCCTTTGGTGAGCCGCCCGCCTGCAATAGAACCGGGTATTGCTGTAGCGAAGGAGGAACCCTCAGTCGTCCTTGGATATCGAAGAATTCACCGTGATGAGTCACCTCGCCACTGCCGTCGGCCGCCGATCTCCACAGCGCGCGAACCAGATCCACGAACTCCGCGGCCCGCTCATAACGGTCGTCGCGGAATGGAACGTCGGGCAGGCCGAAGTTCCGCGCCGCATTCACTCCCCGAGTGGTCACCACATTCCAGCCGGCGCGACCGCCGCTGAGGTGATCGAGCGATAGCAACCGCTCCGCCAATTCGAAAGGGTCGTTGAACGTCGTCGACGCGGTGGCGACCACACCGATATTGTCGGTGGCCGCAGCCACATACCCCCAGTCGACCGTCGGTTCCAGCCGAATCGGGTTGGCATCGTAGGCGGGATCTCCGGCCTGCGGACCGTCCGCGAGGAATATCGCATCCAACGTTCCACGCTCGGCGGTCGCTCCGATCCGTTCCCAATATCGCGGATCGACTGACGCATCCTTCTCCAGTAATGGCGACTGCCACGACGCCGGAAGATACCCCAGCACAAGCACATTAACTCCCAGGATCACATGCCCCGAGCGTTTACCACTCATCTCGTCTCTCCCTCAGGTCTTCGGCTTACAACGCCGCGTGGGGCGCCGGTGCGGGAAAGGCTGGCCGCAGATCTGATGGCCGCGCCGGCACCGGAGCGAGTTCGAGCGCACGGCGCAGATCTGTTCCCGGGGTAATCTCACGCACCCGACCAGACGCTAACCATCCGTCCACCTCGTTGAGCAGTGCACCAAGACTGATTGCATTGTGCCGCAGAATAATACCCGCGGAATTCACACCCTCATCGTCAGCGCCCCCGGCATCGGCATCGGCATCGGCATCCCCGGCATCAACGTCATCGACGTCGATAATGACGGCGTCTCCGTCCGCACCTATCCGAAGATCCAATCCGTGATCGACGGCGTCGTCGGAAAGCACACCGATCACCGACGGCCCGCTCGGCGGTCCGGGCAGGTTGAGCGGACCGGCGATCTCGTAGACTCCCTCAATATCGGAGTACACGATCTGATCTGCCTGTACCAGAATCCCGGTTTCGCGGTCACCGATGAATGTCTCGAATGGCCAACCTAGTTCCAACGATCGAATAGCCTGTCCCGCAGCGATAGCCGTCGTCACGGTCAGCGAAGCTCCAGGCCCGAGATTGGCATTGCCCCACGCTCGGTCTGCACGCTCACCGGCGGGGGCGTAGGCATCGGCGACACCAAGGAGCAGGCCGCTGCGACCACCGGTGAAATGACCGAGCGAGGCTACTCGTCGAGCCAGGTTGTACGGGTGATCATAATGCGGACTCGCCGCAATCAGCACCCGGGCATGCCGTGCCCGATACGCCAAATGTGCTGCGGCACTGGTAACCGATAATGTTGTTGCCGCCGGACCGGAACCGTCGATTCGATCCGATCCCAACACAGTGAAGGCGAGCGGTAACCCATCCCAACGGTCGCGTAACGCATCGTCGGAGGTCAACTCAAGTAGCTGAGGGCCGTCCAGCGCCAGCCCAAGATACCGACGAGACTTAGTCATGAGTCAGTTGCCCTGTCCACCACGCTGAAGTCCGGCGAAATTGGGCACCGGATCGGTATCGTTGACGAGCCAATCACCCAGGATGCGGGCTTTGTACACTCGCGGATTATGCGACGCCAACGTTCGTGCGTTGCGCCAGTGACGATCCAGCGCGATCGTCTCCGACACCCCTGATGCGCCAAGCGCATCAAAGATGGTCGTGGTGGCATTCAATACGGCGTCGATGATCGCTAACTGCGCGTGATTGGTGGCAACCTCCGCTTCTAGTACGCGTTGTCCGCGCAACTTCTCGTCGCCAGCGGAATGCGCCGCGGCCACCAGATCTAGGGTCTGGCTCGACTCGGAAAGCGCCGCCCGCGCGGTGAACGCCAGGACCGACACCCGACCGATCACCTCAAGCAATTGAGGGTCATGAGCCGGGACCGGATCAAGCCCTTGCGGATAGTTGCGCCCGCGCGCGCGCAGCGCAGCGGTACCGTCACGCAATGCTGCCCGGGTAATGCCGGCCAGCACCGCCAAGATCGCCGTCTGATAAAAATGCCCCTGATAGACGAACCGTTCGGTGATGGGGAATACATCACTGGCTTCCGCCGGAACATCCTGGTAGGTGGCACTTCCGCTGGCCGTAGTGCGCTGGCCGAATCCGGTCCAGTCATCGACGAGAGTCACACCCGGATCGTCTCGGCGCACCAGTAGGGTCAGATAGGTTCCGTCGTCTTCGCTTTTGCCGAGCACATCAAGCCAATCGGCGTACAGACTTCCTGTCGCGTAAAACTTGGCACCGGAGACCCGCCAGCGATCACCATCACGGCGTACCACCGTTTTAAGATTTGCGAGGGTACCGTTGTTGGCTTCCGTCCAGCCACCGCCGACGAATTCGCCGGCGATGAACCGCGCCAGCCACGCATCGTTTCCTGGTGACGGCGTCGCGTTGAGCCGATCCTCGACGAAAGCCAAATGATTGCGCCATACATGCGCGATGTTGGCATCGGCCGCGGCCAAATCCGCCAACAGCAAGAAGGTCTGCTGCAGTGACGCGCCAAACCCGCCGAACTCCACCGGTATTCGCAGCCTGCCGAATCCGGCATCTTTGAGCGTAGCCACCGCATCGTGAGCAAATACCCGGTCACGTTCACGGGTCACATCGTCTTTACCGATCTCGGCAAAGATCGGTGCGAACCGTTCGGTCAGCTCATCGAGGTCGGCGGTCGGCGGCCGCAGATAGGTTAACGTGTGGGTACCGGATTGTGTGCTGGTCATAGTCTTTCAGGTCTTTCCTATCCGTGCGGGTGATCGAATCCTGCGGGTGATCAATCCTTGTGCGGTGCCGACTCTTCGCCCAACACCTCCAAGATTCCCAGGCTTGCCAGTCGTTGTTGTTCCTCGGTAGACAACGTCTGGATCGATCCCACTCGTGCCGCCACCTCGGGACGTGTTCGCCGCAGATAGCCGTACCACGCCAACCCCAACGCCAACAGCGCCAGGAAGATGAACGGCAAAATATTGAAGGGGAAAGCCGGAACGGGATACACGTTGCTGACGATCACATAGCCCAACGCCACGATGGCCAGCCCCGAGATCACCGCGCGCACGGGTGTCAACGCCTTGATCCGGTAGAGCCAGACCGGGGTGGCGATCACCACGAGAAGGTAACTCACCAGGAATCCCCAGGTAGCCACATACCCTCCGTACACGTCGAAGACCAACCGGCCGGCGGAGCTGAATGTCGCGAACACAGCGAAGATCAAGGAGGCGACACCCACAAAGACGACCCCGACCCACGGTGTGCGGTACCGGGAGTGAACCTTGCTGAATACCTTCGGCAGTGCACCCTCGTGAGCGAGCGTGAACAACGATCGTGCTGCCGATGTGGTCACGGCGGTAACGAAGACAATGAACGCGATCGCCACCGCGGCGCTCACGACCGGTTTGATCCAGGCGACATTCGCCGAATCTGCCAGCTGCGGCAGCACCGCCTTATCGCCGTCAACGTCACCGAAATGCAGTACCTGCGGATATGTGGCCAGGATGTAGAGCACACCGAGGATCAGCACCACCCGAAGCAATGATCGTGAAATCGTCCGGTGGGCATCGCGTGCCTCGGCCCCCAGCGAGGCGACGCTCTCGAATCCCGCATAGGAACCGACCGCGCTGACCGCAGCCACGAAGGTCGAACTATTACCCAGATTGCTCAGGCTCCACTGCGCGGTATCCACGTGCCAGCCGTAGCTCACATACAGTGCGATGATCACCACGAAAATTGATGCCACGGCGGCAATTTCGAATATCAACTCGTATTTCGCAGCGAGTGCGGCACCGCGCAGCGGCAGATACACCGCAACCGCGACGACGATGATGACGAGCAGCAGCCGGAACCACGCCGACTGCGAACCCAGACCAATCTCGTCCAGGAACGAATCGACGTACACCACCCCGCCCAAAGCACCCGTGGTTGCGAAGCCGAGATAGCCGAGCAGTAGGGAAAACCCTGCGGCAAAGGCAAATCCCGGACCGAGTCCATTGCCGGTGTACGTTCCCAGCGAACCAGAACTCACGCTGCGCCGAGCCTGGAAGGAGATGGTGACGGCGATCAGTATCGCGATACCAAGACCGATAATCGCCGCCCAGGCCGCGCCTTTACCCGCCGCGGTGTACAGCCCGAAGGGAACCGAGGCGATCGCCACGCTCGGTGCCGCAGCCGAAAGTCCCTGCGCGAATACACCCCAATGCCCAAGGGCCCCCTGTTCGAGGCCTTGGCCGCCGGTCGAAGTAAGCTCTCGACCGCCCAGTCGCACTACGGATTCACCGATCGCCCCGTCCGGCCGAGGCCGGGAATCTCCGGTCTCATCACGTTTCGCCTCGATGGTCATCTCCGCAGCCTTCCACTTTTACATCTGACCGGAATGACCACACACGTACCGAAAGAGGTCGTTTCCGTCGTTTGATCGATATGACTGGGCAAGTATGCCCGGGTCATTCAATGGAATTCGACTTACATTCGACTCAGTTGTAACGCCGCCCGATCAGAATCCGGTGCCCGAGTACGGGGCCGCCGTTGTTGCAAACAGCCCGTCGAGTTCGGCGAGCGCACCATCCCGATGCACCGCAACCCGTCCCACCGAACCCAGGTGATGCCACCGTGTGCCGCCGAGATAGACCGCCGCCAGAGTTGCCACATCGACCGTGACATCCGGTGTAGCAGTGGAAGCACGGGTACTGGTCTTCACTCCGATCTCGAAAATATCGTTATTGGACGCGATCAGGGGATCGGTAACCTGCACGTACACAGGGCGATCGGCTTCGTTATATGTCCTGGCCGCCAACGCTCGTTCAACGTCGACCAGCCGCAGCCATGTCTCGTCGACGACCGGGCCCGCCGACACCGCGCGCGGATCGGTAACCGCCAACGGCAGCGCGTCATCGACAGCCACCGACGACAGTCGAATGACATCGATAAGGTCGAGGTCGAATAGATGACGCCACAGACCAATGCGAGCCGTATCCGATAAAGCGACGAAGTCGGTCACGGTGATCGTCTTCTGTCTGGTGGTGAACCATGTCTCGGTATTCTCCGGAACATAGGTCACGTAACCTTGGTCGATGCCGTTTTCCTGGTAGACCGCAACATATTCCACCGTCGGCTGGTGGGCGGCGCGCAATTCTCGCAGACGCCACCAACCCGGCGGCCGGGTAATAGCACCCACCCAGGCGGATCTGGACGCAATCTCGGCCAGTAACGCGGTGGTGGCTGCCGCGTCGACGATACGTACATCTCCCGTCGCGGGGAGCGTATCCCGCAGTCGGGTGCGGCGTATGTCGATCGTCTGTGACGTAGCCGCACTGGCGATTCCGTATCCGAACCTCTCGTAGATGACGGCCTCTGAGGCTCGCAGCGTCGCAACCACTTCACCACGGGCAGCGATATCGCGCAGTTGTTCGGTGATCAGCGAGCGGAGGATTCCGCGCCTACGGTGCGTCGGCAGCACGCCGACGTGGGTAACGGCCGCATGCGGCACCACAGCCCCGCCGGGAACAACCAGTGAACTCGAGTATGAGTCAGCCCCACCGACTATCGCACCGGCGTCGATAGCTCCCAGATATCTGCCGGCCTCGGTGACCTCGGTGGCATCGAAGTCACCGCGTATATCCAGCCCGATCATCGCCCGCAGAAAAACGCGAAGCGCGGTGTTGACCTCGACGCTCCCATCGAGGGCCCTGATCTCTATGGTCACGAATGCCACACCTCCTGGTGGTTGCTGTGAGTGTGCAGGTAACTACCCGGATTGAAATGGTGATCATAGAAATCGGTATCGATGTGCTGCGCCTGAAGGTAATTGAGGATCTGCACGGTCGGTACAGTGCCGGGGATCTTACCGAAAGTGTCATCGACGTAGGCGAGTTGCTCGGCCAGCAGCCGTCGGAACCGCTCGTCGTAGGGTGCCGCAGATGATCGTACGGCGCGGGTATCGCGCCATGGACCAGCGGTGTCCGGGTGGAACGGTCCGCCGACCCCGAATGTGCGTTCGGCGTATTTCTCGACGGCCTCGGCCGCATCGGCAACGAACGGGCGCGACAACGTCTCGAATACTCCCGGCAATCCGGTCGGATTCGGTAGGGCCCAACGACTGTCGGTCGCAACATCGAAGCCCAGTCCCGGCACGTCCGGATCACCCGATGCACCAAGGATCGACAACCGATCGATCCCGTCGAATGTCCATCCGCCTAATCCCAGGGCGCCAAGTAGAAGATGACCGTTATATGCGGCCGTGATCAATTCGGCGCTGGCCTCGGCCAGGGTGTACTGCTCGACGAAAGACAACGGGAACGGTTCACCGGCATGCCGCAGCGATGCATCTGTGCCGCCGGGGATATCGCGCTTGTTGATGTCGTCGTAGATCCCGTAACCGTTCTGCAGGAAGAAGGCGAGATTCGCGATGAAGTGCTGGGCGAGATCGGCGATGGGGATCACCAGCAACGAGCCCGGATGATTGGCGATCCAGGTGTTATGGCCCTCCAGATACGGTTCTTCTCGGGGAAGATAGATCCTTGTGTCGGAAAGCTTTCGATAGCGGCTGACGGTCGCGTTCAGCCATTCTTCCACGTCGTCGGATATGCCTGCCTGGTCGATCGGAGCCGCGTCGCGCGATGACAGGAAGTAGGTGCCCGAGTCATCGGTGAAGAAGAAATCCGTGGTGTGAAATCCCGCTGCAGAAGGAAAGGTGCGGCCGGCGGCGGTTCCGGGATAGTTGGGTAATGCCGGGGCATATCCCGGATGGTGGGTGATACCGAAGTTCGCCCCCGTCACGCCGGTGACCGCCGATAGCACGAGTGCTCGTTCCACTTCACTGAGCGGTTGTACGGGTTTGGTGCTGGTAAAGGCCAGTGCCCCGCTCGGAATGGCACCGCCGACCGGAAACCTGCGCGATCGCCGGCCGGTGAGGGCGTCGAACAGCGGGAACTGGGTGACGGCGTGCAACGCGGTACGTTCTTGTTCTGTCAGAATCAGCCGCGTGGTTGGGGTATCAGCGCTCATGATGTGGCCACCGACGTGGTCGCTGCTGCTGCCACGAAAGCGCCGACGAGGTCGGCGACACGCGCATGTTGAACCTCGTTGAGGATATCGTGTGCGGCACCGTCGATTTTCTCGATTCGTAACTGCGGCAGTCGTTCTTGCCACTCCTGCACGCCGGCGATCGGCGCGATCGTATCGTCGGCCCCATGTACCGCCAGGATTGGGATCTGCAATGCGGGCAGGTCGCGTTCGAGTCGGTCCCACGCCGGCGGGAAGGTCCGGGCGAGTAGGCCGACGACGTCGGCTGAGGTAAAGGCAAGCGGGTCATTCTCCAGTTCGTCGCGGTAGAAGCGGTCGGCGGAGAGGTCATCGAGTTCGAGTTCGAAGGATCCAGCGGGTGCGTCTCCCGCAGCCACGTCGGTCAGCCAGCCAAGGCGTGACAGTGGCGTCCCGCTGATCACCGCGGCGGCGAATCGACCCGGATTGTCCAGCGCGACCAGGAGTGCACCCAGGCTGCCCAGCGAGTGTCCCGCGATCACTTGAGGCAGTTGCGGTGCGGCCGCCGCTGCGATCTCGGATAACCTCACACCGGCTGCTACGACCGTGTCATAGGACCCGACGTCGCCACGTTCTCCCGTAGACAAACCGTGTCCCGGTTCATCGATGGCCCACAACTGGACTCCGTGGTCGGCCAGCTCGGCGGCGTATCGGTGATAGAGCCCGGAGTGCTCGCCGAAACCGTGGAGGAAGATCAACGCCGCTACCGCGGGTGTGTTGGTGTCCCAGTGTCGGTAGAAGACCCGTCGGTCATCAATGTCGAAGAATGGCACAGTACCTCCAGTAGTGTGTTCGAAATTACCGCCGAGCCCATGACACGCTCGTCAATGATCAGGATGCACCCTTGTGTGCATACTGATCCGATGTCCCTACCCCTCCGCGGCACCGCACAACATCACTCACGGCGACCACGATTGGGATGCCAGCCCAGGGCCGGAGCAATCACCTCGACCAGTTCCCGGATTCTAGCCAGCTCGACATCGGTGCCCAGCGTTACCGCCCCCGCGGCCGGGTAAAGACTCAGGATCGAATGAAAATCCGTCGCCAGGCCGACGATAGCAACATCTGATCGGAGACTGTCGATGACGTCGTCAATCGTTCCGTACCGGGTTACCCGCCGCAGATAATCAGACACCGAAAGGGTAGCGAGCTCCTCATCGAATTCGGCAACGCGGCGTTGGTGGGTACGTAATCCCTGCGCCACCTGGGCTTCGATCTGCGCGCGGGAAGCGCCCGTGTAGGTAAATCGACCCGCCGATACACGAATCGCCGCCGGGTCATGCCCCGCTGCGAGGTACGCCTTGCGATATGCGAGGATCTTTTCTCGCTGAAATTGCTGGGTATCACTGAATGTTCCGGTCAGTAGGCGCAATCCCCTGGCACCGATCTGTGCCGCACGTTCAACGGTGCCCGCTGATGCCCACACTCTGTCGGCCAATGTCGCTGCCGGCGGTTCAAGACGCACAGTGTCCGGGTCAACGGCAAGTGGCTGCCCGCCGAGCGCTGCCAGTAGACGATCGAGTTTCGCATCGAAGAGTGCACGACGTGACTGTGCCTGGTTGTCGATACCGAATGCCGAATACCCCCTCGCCGATCCGCCGCCGGCACCGAGGCCAAGTTCGAGTCGGCCGCCCGAGAGCGTGTCCACCACCACCGCATCTTCGGCGAGCCGTATCGGATCTTCCAGCGGTAGTACAGATACCGCCGTACCTAGGCGAATCCTGCGAGTCCGCTCTGCGGCCACGGCCAATAGCGGAAGCGGCGAAGGCAACCGTCCGCTCGACGGGTCCACGTGGTGCTGGCCCACCCAGAAAATATCTACACCCAGCTCATCGGCAGCGACGATCGCATCAAGGAGATCGGCGTAGACACTCTCGATACGCTGCCCATCCTTGCCGTGTACCTGGGAGAAGACCCCGATCCGAGTGATCTTTTCGCCTACCGCAGGTCCATCCACACTCGATACCAACCACTCCTCCTGAGAGCCCATGATGACCGGCTCATCCGAGTGCAGCCAACTATAGATGCTGAAAGATATTAGCAATATACATAATTCAGTATCCAAGAAAGGATTTGGAGTACCGCTGAGCCTAACCCCACCACGCCCTTGGCCCACCGGACGGCGTCGAAACGTGCCGACACGAATCAGCCGTTTCTCGTGCGCACCCAATCTCTGGCACGATCACACAGCTACGCGTCAGGACACGGACCGCTCCTGGCGAATTCGGTTCTGTCGGTCATAGGCATCGGTCAACGATTTGAGCTCGCTGATCAATGCGCGCAACAGTTCACGATGTTCGGCGCCGACGAGTTCCGGCTCGCCGGTGCGCGGCTGCAGTTCCCCCGCGCCACCGATGGTCAGCACCTCGATACCAAGTTTGTAGTATTCCAAGTACGCGCGAGCCACCGATTCCGGCGAACCCACCAGCGAAGGACCGTGATTCGTCAACGCACCGAGCCTGCCGTAGAAGGCGTCGGCCGGTGAATCGCCTCGGGCGGCCAATTCCAGTTCACGGTCGGCGTCGTCGGCGAACCCCGTCTTGCGGGTCCGGTCCGGACGGTAGCCGGTCCGTTCCTGATAGGCCAACACCTCTGCGGTAATTCCTTCGGCTTTACGCCACGCCTCCTCCACGCTCGGAGCGAGAATCACATTGAATCCACCCAGCCAGAAGCCTATTTCACGCCCTTTCGCCGCTGCGGCGTCACGCACGCGCGCAACCAGCTCGGGAGTGTTGGCCAATGGCACCGTGGGCAGCGCGTAGATGTCGGCGTGCGCGGCGGCCAGCTCGATCCCGGCATCTGAGGCACCAGCCGAGGAGATCAACGGCCGTGGCTGTTGCACCGGCAACGTCGCCGAGCGTGCTCCGGCAATCCGATAGAAGTCGCCCACATAGTCGAAGGGTTCGGTTGCGGTGAGTTCCTTCTTGAAGATATCGAGATATTCATGCGACCGGCGGTATCGCTCCTCCTTCGGCATCCAATCGCCTTCGCGATGCATATCTTCATCACTCGACCCTTGGATGATATGTACGGTGGTACGCCCACCGGAGAGACGATCGAGTGTCGCAAGTGCGCGCGCCGCCGTGGTCGGAGATTGCAGGCCAACCCGATGCGCCGCCGCGACGGTGATGGTGTTGGTGTGCGAAAGTATCCATCCCGCGGTCGCCCATACGTCGGGACGATCGGAGAACTGATTGACGAGGATACTCGTGAAGCCGTCACGCTCGGCCTCACGTCCACCACGTTCAACGATCGTCGCATCGGTTTCCGGCGGCGCCGACTCCGCGATGAAAAAGGCTGCGGGACCACCGAATTCGCTATCTGATGTGGCTCTCTTGCCGTGGAATGAATTGCGTGAACGTACGTCCAGACTCATTGCCTCTCCTGTAATCCTCGCTGTGCGGTCACGACTTGGGCGGGCCGAAGATCGCTTCCCAGCGAGGGCCATCATCATTGAGACGCGTCGCGAATTCTGCGGCGGGAACCGTCTTCAACCGGTAGTCGGTGATACTCGGGAATCCTTGCGGGGCAGGCGCTCCTGGCACCGTACCGTAGTTATAGGAGTATGCGGCGATCGCCTGTTGCCCCGGCGTCGTGAACAGCCACGACTCCAGTAGTTTCGTCGCATCCAGGGCGTCAGCGTTTTTGACGATTCCGAAGCCGGGCCCGTTGAGCACCCGCGCATCGCTGAGATTGCCCACCGCGATAGGTGCGCCCTTCTTACTCTGGACGGCGGCGAGCTGGCTCGGGCCCCAGATGGCGATCGAGTAGCGGCCCTGGGCCACCGAGTTGACCGCGGCAACAACGTTCGGGTATCGGTCGGCCAGCGGCACCGCGGCGTTAAGCTTCTTCAGCGTTTCGGTCGATATCGCATTGTTGTAGGCCAACGTTGTCAGCGAGAAGCTCGATGGTGATGTCCCCACCGGTTGCCCAAAGGTCACCTGGCCCTTGTATTTATCCGAAAGCACCTCATCTAGTGTGGTCGGCGCCTGATCCGCCGAGATCTTAGATGTGTTGTATACGAGTCCGAATAGGCTCTGGAATGGCACCGCGTAATATCCGTGCGGATCACGCAAATCCTTCGGGATAGTTGTCGCGGTCGGCGGCTCGTAGGATTGAAGCGCGTTCTTGCCGATAAAGTAGCCCACATCGCTCGGTCCACTCAGAACGGCGTCCACCTCCTGCTTACCGCTCGCCAGCTCGCCGTCGACCCGGGTGAATAGCGGGGCTCCCGAGTACAGCGCCTCCTTGACTGTGATTCCGGGGAATGCCTGCTCGAAGGTACGCAGCACCTTGTTGAATCCCTCTGTGGGACTCGATGATGCGTATGCGCTGTAGAGATTGATGGTGGTGTGGCCCGACGCCTTAGCGCTCGCGTAGAGTTTGTCGAGGGCCGCCTGATCGCCTGCCGCAATCGACGCAGGTGACGAAATTCCCGTTGTTTGCGTCGATGACGTCGAACCACACGCCGTCGCCGCAAACAGCACCGCCACACCTGCCGTGGCCAGCGCCAGCCACTGGGATCGCTGTGTTTTCACTTTTCCGTTGCTCCTTAATATCTATGCTGGGGTTGACTGTGATGCTTCAGGCCGTCGCCACCGCGACCGCGCGGGTGGAATCGATTTCCAACCGAACACACTGACCGGGGTGCGGAATCTGCGCTAGCTGGTCGATCGGGATCTCCGCGCGGACGGTGGTATTCGCCCACGAGAGCAGGAACTCAACGTGATCGGCAAGTTCGGTGACGTCCTGGACTACGGCTACGAGCCCACCGTCAACCGATTCCGACTGCGTCTGTCGGATACGTACACCGGAACTGCGAAAAGCCAATGCCACCGATGCCCCGTACAGCTCCCGCGCACCGCGACGGGCATGTACTTCCACCGGTTCCGCGCCGTGTCCCGGGATACTCAGCGTCACGGATTCGTTATGCGTTCTGGTCACCGCCGCGGGCACGATGTTGTCATATCCGACGAATCCGGCGACCCGATCGTCGACAGGTGCCGCCCAAATCTCTTTCGGCGCACCTGATTGCGCCACCCGGCCACCGAAGATCACCAGGATTCGATCGGCCAGCGTCAGTGCCTCGGTTTGATCATGGGTCACATATACCGTCGTCCGCGGCTGCTCTCGGGCGATCCGCCGGAACTCCGCTCGTAGCGACGAGCGCAGTCCGGCATCCAAATTGGAAAGTGGTTCGTCAAGCAACAAAGCCGACGGATCACTCACCAATGCGCGCGCCAACGCCACCCGCTGCTGTTGGCCACCCGACAACGATGCGATGCTGCGTTTCTCGAATCCGCCGAGCCCGACCAGCTCCAGCGCATTGCCTACCGCTGACCGAACCGAGGGGCCCCGGCGGCGCCGGGCGCGCAGCGGGTAGCCGACGTTGCCCGCGACGGACAGGTGCGGCCATAGGGCGTAACTCTGAAAAACCATTCCGATGTCACGTCGGTGGGCCGGGATATGCACCCCGTTCGCGGGATCATCAACCACCCGGTCACCGACACGGACCGTACCGGCATCAGGTTGTTCCAGGCCTGCGATGATCCGCAGTGTTGTGGTTTTACCGCACCCGGACGGGCCCAGTAACGCCACGAACTCTCCGTCGGCGACATCGAGATCGACCTCGTCGATCACTCGGGTGCCGGAATACTGCTTGCTCACCTCGTCAACGATGATGCCACTCATTGCTTCCCCCCTGATATCTCGGTGTCCGAGATAGTGTGCGGCGCTTGCGATAGTGCGTTACGCCGACGGGTGATCAGTGCGACCAGGGCCGCGATGATGGCCCCGGTGACAAGTAACCCCGCCACGAGCAGGATCAGCATGGCGGCCGCCTGGCCCTGGTTCTGGTTGCTGAACATCTGATATGTCAACGTCGATATAGTCTGCGTGTCCTGACTCGAAAGAATCAGCGGTGCATCGAGATTGCCCGAGATGAGGATGGCAGTCAGTAGCCAGGTGGCGAGCAGGCTCGGCAGCAACAGCGGGATCGTCACCGTCGCGAGCGCGCGGACCGGTGCCGCACCCGACATCCGCGCAGCCTCATCGAGTTCACTACCCAACTGCGCGACCGAACCGTTGACGATCTGGACCGCGATCGGCAAAGTTGCCACGGTCACCGCGATAACCATCAGCCAGATGGTGCCGTAAAGCTCACGCAGACCCGGGACCGACGCGAACGCCCAGGTGATTGCAATTGCCGCGACTATCCCCGGCATAGCAAGCGGCAGAATCATGGTTGCACGCAACGCTATACGGGTGCCATGCGAGGCACGTGGCACCGCCAACGCTATCGTCAGCGCGAGCAGCGTCGCCAGCACACCACCCAGTATGGAGATCACGATCGTGTTCGTGATGGCCGGCGCCACATTGGGATTGGCAAACAGTTGGGTGTAGTTGCGTGTCGAAAGCCCCTGGAATACTCCGGGAAAAGGCTGGAAGGAGGTTATTATGACGGCACCGAAAGGCAGGATCACGGCCAGCGTCGCATAGAGCAGTATCGCGGCGCCCGCCAGATACCGTCCGCGCCCGAGATCCCAGGTTGCCGCCCGGAAGCTCTTACCGGTCACCGAGACGTAATCGTGTCGGCGCAGGATCGATCCTTGCGTCAGCGATAACGTGATGAGTGCGGCGAACAGCACCACCGCTATCGCACCCGCTTGCGCGTACAGCGGCGGATTATGATCGTTGATCAATGACCACATCCGGGTGCCGAGGAAATTCAGATTCGCCGGGTCGCCCAGGATGAGTGGGGCGTCGAAGGATTGGATACCCGAGATCAAGCCAATCAGTACGGTACTGAGCAGAATTGGTGTCAATAGCGGGGCGGTGATAGTACGCAGCGTGCGCCAGCGACTGGCCCCCGACATCGCCGCCGCTTCCTCATAGGAAGCGTTGAGTTTGCTGACCGGACCGACGAGAAAAAGGTAGACGAAAGCCGATGAATGCAGCGATCCGACGAGGCCAAGCCCCAACCAGGACTCGATGTTGATCACCGGGCCCCGTCCAGTCGCGGATTTCACCCAGACGTTGATGATTCCCGTATACGAGTTGGCCAGCTGGGAATAACTCATCGCATAGAACATCGATGAGGTCGCCACCGACACCAGAACCAGCGGACGGATCAGCACGCGGGCAACGGCATTGGTTCGTTCGGCCAGCGCCAGCGCCAGCGCCAATCCCACCCCGAAGACCGTCGTAATGACGGCGAGTATCGCGGAATTGACTAAGGCGTTGCCGCGCAAGAGATTATCAGATAGGTGGCGCACCCCACTGAGTGTCCATTCGCTATGACCCAGTGGCGATCCGGTGCGCAGCGCACTGAAAAACAACATCACCAGTGGCCAGATGATCGCGGCACAGATCACCGCCCACAGCAGCAGCCAGCCCACGATTGCCGTGGGGAGCAGGCTTCTCCGGCGATTGGACGCACGACGTCGCGGCGCCGGGGACGCGCCCGAGGTCGGCGGCCGCGGGGTAAGGGTAGTGGCATTCATCGCTCTCGCATCACCGATCGTTCAGCCGAGCTTCTTCTCGATCTCGGTCAACCTGGCGCTGATTCGCGCCAATTCGGTGGAGACCGTGAGCGGAGTGTGGCGGGTCTGACGACCGTAGGAGTATCCGATCTCGATCAGCCCTAGAACACGTCGATCGACGGCGGCGGTGAATCCGATCTCGTCGAGAACTTCTCGGCTGCGCCCACCCCGCGCGGTTGCCAACGCCCACATGAGGTGGCCGCCGTTGACTTGTCCAAGCCGGGATTCGGCCGCGTCGGCACGTGCGGCAGCAATCACGTCTCGGGCAGATGCACCGAATTCCTCGACGGGGATGCCAGTCGATTCGTACCTGGTCACCTTCTTGTCCAACGCTTCTTGGATACTTCGCCGAGTGAAGCCAAGGTGCTCGACACCGCGCAGCACCAGACTCTCGTTCTCGTCGAGCATCGCCTGCAGGAGGTCTTCCGACTCCACCTCCAGCACACCACGGCGGCCTGCGGCAACTCGGGAAAGGCTCAGCATCGACGCCACATGCGGGCTCAGCACCAGGTCCTCGGGGCGGTCGTAGTGCGGTGCCTCATCGAGATCGTCGATCGCCTCACGCAGGGCGCGCTGGCAGATCGCCGATACCGGCAACGTACTCTTGTGCACTTCGGCGGCAAGATCGTCAGGCAGATATACGTTGATTTTGGGCACGTCACGCAACCTCTACGGGATTATCGGCCGCATCGACGGCCGAACGTACCGTCCAAATGAGTTCCGGTAGATAGTGATCCCGGGCTCTACCGGCTCCGGAGAGGAGCCCGGCCCGGGTAAAAAGACCAATGTGATGGTCCTGCTGAGCGATAAAGGCGTCATCGATCGGCACCACCGCCCACGGCATCCGCGCGAAAATCTGGCGCCAGGTGCGATGGTCGCCACCCCAACTCGCCGCGTCGTAACGTGTCTCCTGCGCCCGCCGTCGCGCGGCCTCGTCGAGGTTATCGCGCACCCACAAACACGCCTGTTGCATCGCGGTCAGGATCAGCGTGAGAATGGGCGCGTTCTCCTGAGCAAACCGTCGCGTGGTGGTGAATAAGTGACGGTTGCACACGGCACTATCGGTGGGGACTAGTTCACGTACGGAACCGGTCTCTTCGGCCTGAATCAATCGGGGCCCCAGTATGACGGCGGCGGCCAGCTCGCCCGAGAGTAACGCCGACAGATCCGCGCCGGCGTCCGGCGGGACCGTGGTGATGTCTGCCAGCGTCAATCCGGCCTGATCCAGTGCCCCGGCAACCAGTTGCGCCGGCCACGCCGACGGCGCATACCCGACGGCGCGTCCGGCGAGGTCTGCGGGACTGGCGATATTTCCGTTGGTGCGCACGAGCAACGATCCCTGTCGGGGGCGATTAGGGGATGACGCCACATACACCGCGTCGACCCCGTCCTGGTGCGCATAGATCATCGGCGTCTGACCGCAGCCGACAAAATCCAGTTCAGTACCGAGCAACCATGGCGCACGTGGTCCCGGCGTATAGGGAACCCAGTGCACGGCTTCGCCGATCTGTGCCAGCGATTCCTCAAGCAACCCCAGGGTTGACAGGATGTAGAGCACAGGGTCGTGCCCATTGAGTCCAATGCGCACGGCCATGTGCGGTCAACCTTTCACCCCAGGATGCGGCGCTGTATCTCACAGCCGACCAGATAACCCCATATAAACCCATGGATCGGTCATGGCCTCACACGATCCAGGCAGGAAGTTGCATATCCGCAGTTCAGGGGTTTATTTCTGCTGGCTTCGAACTCCGTGCCAATCATCGGTGACCCCGTTGCCGCCTGACTACCGGCACCTCAGGCAGCGCACCGACCAGCCAAGCTCGGCATCCTGTGCCAGTGTGGTTCCGAGTACACGCCGCGCGATCCTGTCACCGGCAACGCGAGCGGGATCGTTGGATGAAATCACCTGGAACTCAGCGTTGACCACCACCAACGGCACCGAGAACCCGCCCAGTCGAGCAACCAAAAGCCGCTCAATGGCGTCGGCGCGCACATCCGCTGCCGCCACCCCGTAGAACCGTTGGTCGACGTATACGGGCACGGTGAGCGTGACAACGAACTCGTTGGAACAGATGTAATCGATATAGGGGCCGGTTGCCGCACGAGACTCACCTCGTTCAGCAGCTCGGAACCATGGTGTCGAGGTGTAGTCGAAGTATGACGTGTCGGCGGGATCCAGATTCACGAGCAGCCTAGTGGGTACTCCGTCACCGTTATGCCAAAGCCAGTGGATACATCCCACGCCCCCATCCACATGCCTGGGCGCGACAACGATTCCCATACCCGCTGCGCTCGCGGCGTGACGTGCAAGCCTATCGCGAACGAATCCGCCAATATCCTCGACACACGTCGGCGCGATCATTCCTCCATCCGTGCGCCCCGCCCGCACCATCGCACCCGCCTCCACAGCTATCTCCTCGATAGTGACGAATAATTCTGCGAATGAGCCAACTGACTCACGGAGAATGATCCGGGCATTGCTCGATAACTGATCCGATATCATTGCTGTATAACCAGATTCATCCGATAGGAAAGTAGTCGGATGGTTTCGGAATCGATCATTCCGACCATCAAGGCGTGCGCACGCGAACCGGCTCCGCAGGAGATAGCGGCGGCTATCTCCGCACGTTCGGCAACCAGTGATGCGCGTTGTGAGTCAGCGACAGGCAACCACACCAAGTCACCTACTTGCACCCAGAGTCCAAGCACCTCCGCGGTCAGCCGTGGCGACTGTGCGGCCGCCGCAATTTCCACGTGAAATCTAGTGTCTGCCTGGCGATTCGCGGCAACATCGCGCGCACCAGCGAAGCCATGGACTGCTGCGGAGATCTCGTGCACCGCGGACGTGGTGGCCCGGGCCGCGGCCAAACGTGCCGTAGTCGAGCTGATGGCCGCACGATGATCTTGCAGATCGCGCAATTCGTGCGGTGCCAACGACAACAAACGCGCATCCAGCCCGTCGGCGTGAGCATCATCGGTGCCACGCACGAACGACCCGCCGCTGCGTCCACGCCGAGTCTCAATGAGATCACGTTCCCGCAGCAACGCCAAGGCTTCGCGCAAAGTCACCGGAGACACCTGCAACTGTTCGGCAAGGGTCGCTTCGCTTGGCAGTCTCGCACCAGGTCTGATCACGCCGAGTCTAATCGCATCCTCGAGTCGTGCAGCGATCTCAGTGCTGCGGCCACCGCGGCCGAGTTGAACCACGAGCGAACGCGCGGTAGCGGTGGTAACTAGACTCGGCGGCCGGTTCGCCATAGTGGCTCCGGACAATCGACGACGCGCAGATGCTGCGGGCATACGCGGATCAGCCACGACCGGTAGCAGGATCCCCGCCGAAGCGCTGCGACAACCATACGGGCACGATGGCCAAGACAGTGAGCACCGCAGCGACCACATTGACAATGGGAGCCTGATTGGGGCGGAAGAGATTTGAAAAGATCCAGATCGGCAGCGTCTCGGTGGCCGGCCCCGCGGTGAAGGTCGTCACCACCACTTCGTCGAAACTCAGCGCGAAGGCCAGCAACGCCCCAGCCAGCAACGCACCCCGCGAGAGCGGGAAGGTGATGTGCCAGAAAGTCAGCCACGAATTCGCCCCAAGATCGGCGGAGGCCTCTTGTAGCTCCTGCCCCATCCTTCGGAGCCGCGCCTGCACATTATTGAACACGATGACGATACAGAATGTTGCGTGACCGATGACGACCGTCGCGAATCCAAGGGTCCATGTCAGCACCGATGTGAATGTAGCGTTGAGCGCAATTCCGGTGACGATACCGGGCAGCGTAATGGGCAGAACAACAAGAAACCCCACTGCCTGCCGACCAAAGAAGCGGTGCCGCTGGACCGCGAATGCGATCATCGCTCCGAGGACCACCGCGATGGCCGTGGCGGCCGCACCAATCGATATCGAGGTGCCCACGGCCCGCCACGCTCCGTCGCTATGCCACGCCGCCGACCACCACCGTGTGGTCCATCCCGGCGGCGGGAACGTGAACGTCCGCGACGTGTTGAAGGAATTGACAACCACCAGCACCAGCGGGAGGTAAAGGAATAACAAGACGAGCCCCGCCCATACCCGAACGCATCGTCGCAGACCCAAAGGCAGCATCACACATTCTCCAAGGCACCGGTTCGCCGCAACGAGAGCAGATAGATCACGATAATCACCAATGGGATGACCGATAACGCCGCCGCCAGCGGCTGATTATTCGCGGTTACCAATTCTCCGTATATAACATTACCGAGCAGCTGAATTTTTCCGCCGACGATGGTGACGGCGATATAGTCACCAAGCGACAATGAAAAGGTGAACACCGACCCTGCCACGATGCCGGGGAGGATCACCGGCGCCACGATGGTCCGCAGGATCTGCGCGGTCGATGCGCCGAGATCGGAGCCCGCATCAAGAAGCGAACCCGGTAGACGATCAAAAGATGCGAATATCGGGATCACCATGTACGGCAGCCACAGATAGCCCAGGGTGAGAATCGTCGCGGTGATCCCATAGCCTGGGGTCGCGCCGATCAGCGACTCAAGCGGCCCTCCCGGCGACAACAGCATTCGCCAGGCGTACGCCTTGACTAGATAGCTCGCCCACAATGGCGTAGTCACCGCGACTACCATGCCCACCCGCATCGTTGTTGACGCGACTTTCGCCATGTACAACGCGAGCGGTACCGCGATGATCGCGTCGAGCAGGGTCACCGCGACGGCAACGGCCAAAGTACGCAACGCGACCGTTCGGTAAAGCTCTTCGGTAAAAACCTTGGTGAAGTTACCTGTAGTGAAGGTGTGCACCACCGCCCCGGTCAGGTCGTCTACCCCCCAGAAGGCGGACACCAAAAGTACCGCCAGCGACGCTAGATAGGCCACGATGAGCCATGCCATAGGCGGAATTACCAGCAGCGACACCGTCACCGCATTCCGCAAACGCACAGTGGACAAAAATCCTGATCGCGGCCCGGGAGCCAGGATCATCCCTTGACCTGTTGCCATTTCTCGGTCCACTCCGAATATGCGGTGCAGTCCTCGCCACTACCATCAACGCACTTACGTTGCGGGGTGGTCCAGTAATGGATCTTCTCCGCGTATGCCTCGTCTAATGCGTGATAAGTGCCGCAGAAACCCTTGTCGGAGGTCTGTGCGCATGCCTTAGTCTGTGCCGGTGCCTCACCGAACCATTCGGCTACCTGAGCGTTGATCTTCGGTGACACGATGTAATTCATCCACTTGTACATACAGTTGGGATGTGCAGCCTTAGCGGAGATCATCCAAGTATCCGACCACCCGGTTGCGCCTTCCTTCGGCACAACCGTGTCGACCGTGACTTTCTTGTCTGCGCCAATGAGATTGGCTATCATCTGCCAACTGGTACCCACCACCGAAGTGCCCGACTCGAAGGCCTGCACGGCCTTAGTGTAATCCGACCAATACTCACCGATAGCCGCCTTCTGCTGTTTGAGAAGATCGACCGCGGCGCTTAGTTGTTCTTCGGTCAGTGAATACGGGTCTTTAATGCCCAGCTCGGGTTTGCTCTTCGACAGATACAGTGCGGCGTCGGCAATGTAGATCGGAGAGTCGTAGGCGGTTACTTTCCCCTTATAGGGGCTAGTCGGATCAAAAACTACACCCCAAGAATCTTGCAGCCCTTTCACCACTGCCGGGTTGTACATGAGTACGTTGGCACCCCAGCCGTGCGGAATACCATACATTTTGCCGTCTACCGAGTTCCATGGCTTTTGCTTAAGGAAGGATGACACCGTGGCGTAGTTCGGTACAAGGTCAGTATTGACCGGGGCAACGTCACCCCCGTAAATCAATCGAAGAGTCGCATCCCCCGATGCCGAAAGCCCATCGTATTGTCCGCTTCTCATAAGCTGCACCATCTCGTCGGATGTGTTGGCTACCTTGGCATTCACCTGGCATCCAGTCTGCTGCTCAAACGGATGAACCCAGTCGACGGTCTTATCATCGGAGCCATCCTCGGCGTAACCGGCCCACACAATGAGGTTAAGTGTGCCCTCGCCACCACCGATCGATGACTTATCCGACACCGATGGAACCGCACCACCCGACGACGACGACCCCGAATTAGACGACGAGCATGCGGCAACAATAGCGGTACACGCGGCAATTACAGCGGCGGATTTCACTATGCGAGATTTCATGGTTACTCCTGTACGGCAAGGAATCAGGCGGATAGTTCTTCGACGGCATCGTCACGCCAGGCAAGTAGGATTCGATCACCGTGGCGCAACGAGTCACCAGGGTTACGCGACGAGTTGAGCAGTATCGACGTCAATGTCGTACCGTCCGTGCACTGCGCCACCACCCGAGTGATGGGACCGGCATAGACCACTTCACCGACCACAGCAGGGGTTGTGGTCATACCAATTGGCGCGTTGTTGGAATCGCCGAGAACCGTGATGCGTTCCGGCCTGATCGTGTACATACCCCGCCTGCCAAGTAAGGCAGCCGAAGCTAGTCCGTCGATAAGGTTCGACGTCCCGACAAAATCGGCAACGAAGCGATTTGCCGGGTGCTCGTATACCTCGCGAGCAGGACCAATCTGTTCAATCCGCCCCTCGTTAACTACCGCAAGACGGTCACACAGGGTCAGCGCCTCATCTTGATCGTGTGTAACAAAGACGAAGGTCACCCCCACTTCGCGTTGAATTGCCCTGAGTTCCAGCTGCATCTGCGCACGAAGTTTCAAGTCAAGGGCACCGAGCGGTTCGTCAAGCAGCAGTACACGGGGCCGCACTACCAATGCACGAGCCAGCGCGACGCGCTGTTGCTGCCCGCCCGATAGCTGCGCCGGCCGGGCATCTCCCCGATCTCCCAGGCGCACGAGGTCGAGCATTTCACCCGCATGTTTACGTCGTTGTCCACGACCAACCCCGCGTACCTTTAGTCCATACTCGACGTTCTGACGCACCGTCATATGCGGGAAGAGCGCATAGTTCTGGAACACAGTATTCACGTCACGCTTATTCGGCGGAGTCGACGTGACATCACGACCGCCGAGCCACACCGATCCCGTTGTCGGAATGTCAAAACCGGCAATCATGCGCAAGATGGTGGTTTTACCTGAGCCCGACGGCCCAAGAACAGCAAATAATTCACTGGCGCTGATCACGAGATCAATCCCGTCCACCGCGGTGACATCACCGAATCGCTTGGTGACAGCTCGTAGTTCGACGCCTGAAGCCTTGCTCGCCGACAGCATCTTCCCGTCCTGAGCCATAGCCCTTATCCTATGAAGTTAGATGTTTCTTAAGAGTTGCGTTGGTGAAAATACTCAACCGCGCTGCAGGCATCGTCGAACCGACGAGCATCGGCTACGAGGCTTCTACGCCCACCGACGCCCCACCAGGTACTTACTAGAATCAAGCCGACCGCAAGTGGCGCTTCCCGTTGACCAAGGCGCTCGCGCGACTGAGAATTCTGTGTTGGCCATCGCGCTCACCCCCAACCGGCGATCGTTGTGTTCTGTAGCCCACAACCGTGCACGGCCACGTGAACCGCAGCCCAGCCGTACATCTAGAGACCCACCGTGAACCAGAGCCCTACCGTGAACCCAGTACCGAGGAGCCATGAAAAAGAGTTCGATATTCGCCGGATGCCTGTTACTCGTCGGCTCACTGTTTGCTGCAACGGCATGCTCGAGCGACGACTCGAACAGTTCCAAAGCCGGAGTAGCAACCGGACTCGACCAGGAGACTGCGGCTGTCCGTGACCAGCTGGAGCAGTTGTACAAGTCGGCCACCGCCGCCGGCGAGAAGACTGTCAATGTCTACACACTTGCTCCCGACGAATTCTCCAAGCGGAACGAGACCGGCCTGGGTAAAATTGCCGCCTTGTTCGAGAAATCTTTCCCCGGTATCACCGTCAAACCTGTTGACGGATCCGTGATCGCCGAGAGTACCGCAGCAGAAAAGGCCAGCGGCAAATACGTCGGCGATGTGGTTCTGCACGGTGACACGGAGGTCGACGATCTCAAGACCAAGGGCTATCTGGAGAAGTTCACTCCCGCCGGCGCGAGTAACCTCGCCCATCCCGAATACTCCGATCCAGATGGCTATGCCTACAGCCCGTTCCACCTTTACAACGGCGTTTTGTACAACACCTCTGAGCTCACCGAGAAAGACGTTCCCCGTACGTGGGCGCAGTTGGCTGACCCCAAGTGGAAGGGCCAGTTCCTGATCGTCGCAGCCAACGGCGTCACCTCGCTACGCACCTACGCGAATCTGGTGTACAACAAGAAACTTGGCCCGGCGGAGCAGAACTACCTCAAGCAGATTCTCGCGAACGGGACCGTGACGAACACCTTCAGCGACGTTCTCACAAAGGTGATCGAAGGCGACTACAAATTCTCCATATTCGGCCCCGGCTCGGGTACCTTGAAGTCTAAGGCTCGCGGACTGCCCATCGACTTTGCCGATAGCGTCCTTACGCTCCACAACAATCTATGGTCTGCGGTATCGGCGCATGCTCCGCATCCCAATGCGGCCAAATTATTCGATGCATTCCAATTCAGTCTGGCAGCACAGAACGCATACGCCACCGATAGCTTCTACCTGCCCAATGCCAAGGGTAGTCAGCAAAATAAGTACTGGCCGGAGGTAACACCGCAGGAGAAGCTGATCCCGTTCGGCGTGCTCGGAAAGTATTCACAGCAACTGGCACCGGAATTCGAAGCTCTGTACGCACAGGCGAGAAAGTGACCGACACAAATACACTGTCACTCGGTCTCCCAGATGCGACGGCACGAGCCCGCCTGAGTCGATTCACTCGACTCGGGACGGGCTCTGCCCTCGTGCTCGTTTTTTCCGTTCTTTTGGTGCTGCCGGTCCTTGCGATCCTCGCCGGCGCATTGCGAACCGGCTCACCACTGGACCAGTCCGGAACATGGTCGATCGATAACTTGCGGGCGTTCGGGCAGACCGTGGTGGAATCGGGCAGCCTACGCAACTCGGCGATATTTGCAGTCGTGGCAACAGCTTTATCTGTTGCCATCGGCGCTTACTTCGCCTTTATCGTAGAACGCACGGATTCTGTGATGGCCAAGTTCATCCCTCCGGCAATGGTGACCTCACTGCTGGTGCTGCCGTTGATCGTCGCCATGGGATACGCCATGCTGACCCATGATCGACTGGGCGCGCTTAACCGGCTGTGGAGTTGGGTCACCGGAACCCACAACGCCGTCTTGCTCTCGGCATCAGGATGGCCGGTGCTGATCCTCGTTTCTACGATCACGGGTTCACACGCCTCGTACTTCTTGTTCGCAGGTGCATTCAGCCGCGTGAATCGCTCACTTGAGGACGCCTCACTGGTATCGGGACGGCCAGCATCGCAAACGTTTCTGCGCGTCACGCTACCTCTATTGATGCCAGTGTTATCAGGAATCGTCCTCATCACTCTGGTGGTGTTTCTGCAAACCTTCACGGTCCCCTACGTGTTGCGCTCCAATCCACAGCTGCTGCTGACGCAAGCGGTCAATCTCATAACATTGGCAACGCCACCGGATTACGGAAAGGCAAGTGTCGTCGGCATTCTCGTGCTCGCACTTGCCCTTATTCTCTCTGTGCTTCAGTGGCTATTACTGCGAGGCCGCGAATTCGAAACCGTGACCGGCGGCCCGGGCCATCACTCGATAATCTCGCTGCGCCGCAGTCGCATCTGGGTGAATCTCTCCGCAGTCATCTTTTTCGCCCTGTCAGTGGTGGTACCCGTTATTTCTGTGGTGATCGGCTCATTCACCCCGTATCCGGGTATCTACACCTCGTTTTCTCTCGCAGCATACCGACGCGTGTTCCAAGACACCGCGCTCACTTCCGCCGCATGGAATTCACTGTCCTACTCCGTGATCGGAGGATTTATCGCAGTATCACTCGCCTTGATCCTCGTTCTGGTGCGGGTGCGCGGTACCTCACGGCTGCTCGTCGGGGCAGTAACCGCCTTAACGGTTATCGCACTGGGTTTGCCCGCGGTGGTCCAAGCCATCGGCATGATCTGGGCCTACGCGACGGTCCCCGTTCTGAAAGAGCTCTATTCGACCAGATATCTGGTGCTGATCGGCCTCGTCGTCGTGGTGATCCCGTTGCTCAACCAGATTCTGTACGGCTCGCTTCGCCAAATATCGGTGAATGTGGAGGACGCCGCCGTCGTCGCCGGTTTCTCACGTCCGGTGGCATTCATCCGAGTGACGATACCGTTACTGGCCCCGACCCTGATCTCGGCGTGGTTCATCTCGGCAGTAATCATCTTCGGAACACTTGAGATACCGCTCCTGTTGGGGCCACCGGGGCAATCCACCCTGATTCAGCTGATTCAGTCATCGTTTAGTTCGCAGGACCGGGCGTATTCATCGGCGCTGACCACTCTTTTCCTGCTCGCGGCCAGCGGCCTTGGCGTCATCGGCCTAGGCGGCCGAGCCTTACTGCGACGACGTACCGCAGCGACCCAACCGGACCATCAAGAGACCCCGGTCTCAACGAGGGAAATCGTGCTCACATGACGAATATATCCATACATTCAATCGCCAAAGAATACGACGGGACACGAGTCCTCGACAACGTATCGTTCGACGTGGGCTCCGGCGAGATCCTGGCTCTGCTCGGTGCGAGCGGATCGGGAAAATCCACCACCCTGCGGCTGATAGCTGGCCTCGAGGAACTCACCGAGGGACAGATCTCCTTCGGAGATCAACTCGTATCGGCGCCAGGGTTCCGGATTCCAGCGAACCGCCGCAATCTTGGCTACGTCTTTCAAAATTACGCATTATGGCCCCACCTATCGGTACTCAACAACGTCGCATACCCGTTGCGCGCTCGCGGGTTGCGCCGCCGCGACGCGAAACGCAAGGCGGGCGAAGCGCTGGAGCTGGTTAAACTCACCGGTCTCGCCGACCGGCGGATCGGCCAGTTATCGGGTGGGCAACAGCAACGTATCGGACTCGCGCGCGCTGTCGTTGCCGAACCATCGGTGATTCTCTTCGACGAACCCCTCTCGAATTTGGATACCCAGCTGCGTTTCGAGCTGCGGCGTGAGATCAAACGCTTACACGAAATCCTCGGGTTCACCGCGGTGTACGTCACTCACGACTACACCGAGGCGCTGTCCTTATCCGACCGGATCGCCGTTTTCCGCTCTGGTCGTATTGAGCAGATCGACACGGCGGAAGGGTTATTCGACCAACCAGCCAATGAATTCGTCGGACGGTTCTTTGGTTTCGATAATTTCATTCCGGCCGTGGTGACCGGCGAGGAAGACGCCGGACACGTGCGAATCAGCCTGGCCGGCGCCACCACCACAGACACCGCCGACGGTTCCTCGTCTGCTGCCGCAGTGAGCGCGGTACTCCCGACCGCTACTCCGGTACAGATCGGCTCCGAGGTGACCGTCGCGACGAGATCATCGAATGTTGCCGCACTGCCTATCGGAGAATCCGCCGCCCCCACTGTTCGGGCACGCGTTCTCGACCTCGATTTTGCCGGGGCAAACTACATCGCGCATGTGCAGCTCGGCGATGTCGTGGTGCGCGCGTCACTGCCGCGCAGTGTCTGGGGAGGTCACGCCGCCGAGCGGATTCGCGAATACAACTCGGTGGTAGACGTGCGCTTTGACTGGCAGCCGGCCCGGCTCATTCTTGCCCCGTCGCAGACTACTGGGCGTAGGGGTAACCTCACTCCCGCTGACCTCATCGAAGCGGGTACCCAATGACTTCCGAAGAAGTGACCACCACAAGGATCACTGACGTAATCGCCGAGATCTATGCCACAGCCGCCGACCGTGAGCATCGCAAAATATCACCGGCCGCGCTGCTCAAAGATCTGCTCGCCGCCGGATTCGGGGCGCTTCGAGTGCCAGCCCAATTCGGCGGAAGCGACGTGTCTTTCGCCGATTACGCCGAACTGCTCCTGGAATTGGCCCGTGCGGACTCACAATTCACCCACATCTTCCGCGCACACGCCAACTTCGTCGAACTTTTCCGGGCGGCGGACTCTGCCGGTGGCGATCGTTTATTGACGGCGATCGCGGGCGGCTCATTCGTCGGCCCCGGATCGAACGAGAAGACCACAAGCACCGGCGATGACACCGATACCCAGGTTGAAACTCACGACGGAAAGCTACTCCTGACTGGTACCAAATCCTATTCGACGGGTAGTACCTACTCCGACTGGCTCTGCGTCCGGTTGCAAAAGGACGGAGTCAACAGTGAAGTGGTCGTGCACCGCCACGCCCCCGGCGTCACCGTGTTCGAGGATTGGGATGGGTTCGGGCAAATATTCAGCGGTACGAACACCGTCACCTACGAACAGGTAGTGGTAGATCCGGATCTGGTATTTCGCACCCCGAGTCAGGATTTCATCCATTTCCGTATCGCCTATTTCCAGTTCTTCCATTCGGTGACGCAGTCGGGAATCTTGGCGCGACTGTCCGACGATCTCGCCCAGGCATTGCTCTCGCGTAACCGCAAGCTACCCAATGGGACGTCCGGCCGGACTGCCGATGACCCCCAGATCCTGGCGATTCTGGGCGAAGTCGATGCACATGCGGCGACCGCTCGTGTCCTGATCCAACATTCGGCCCAGCTATTCGATGCCTACCATCGGGCACCCGTAGAAAGCAAAGCTGCGCTGGCCCAACAGCTCCTCGTGGATTCCGCGCGGGTGCAGGTGGTGCTGTCGCGACTGCTGGAACGGTCGACGTGGCAGTTCTTCGAAGCCGGCGGAGGTAGTCTGCTCGGCACCTCCCGTGCCCTTGACCGGCACTGGCGGAATTCGCGCGCCATCACCTCACACAATCCCACGGTGTACAAGGCCCGGCAGGTTGGCCAGGCCGTGCTGGCCGACGCGTCGTTGCGCGAGGCCTCTCATCCCAACGAAATTCACAGCAAGGAGCAGTCGTGACGGAATTGAAGCAGATCGGGTTGTATCTGTTCGAAATGAATACCATCAGCCAGTACAGCCTGGGTGAGTGGCGACTTCCCGGTGATAAGCGCACCACCTACACATCGTTGGGGTTCTGGCGTGAATTGAGTGAGATTCTGGAAGAGGGTCGATTCGACGGTCTTTTCCTCGCCGATATCGTCGGTATTCACGATGTCTTCCGGGGATCATTTGACTCCGCCGCCACCGAAGGCACCCAATTCCCCAACAACGATCCGTTTACCCTGGCGGCCTCGGTGTTAGCTCTCACCGAGCATCTTTCGGTCGGCATCACTGCCTCGACATCCTATTCCCATCCCTTCGAGCTGGCCCGCAGGTTCAGCACGCTCGATCATCTTTCCGACGGCCGGATCGGCTGGAATATCGTGCTATCGCACACCGAGAACAGCAGCACCAACTTCGGTTTGGACCATCAGCTCGAACACGATCGTCGGTACGACAAGGCCGAGGAGTTCCTCGAGGTCGTGTTCAAACTCTGGGAGGGGTCCTGGGATGACAATGCCGTCATCGCCGACCGTGAGCGTGGCATTTATGCTGATCCTCGCGGAATCCGCTATATAGATCACCACGGCGAGTTCTTCAATGTGCGCGGCCCGCACTTATCGCAGCCGTCGGTGCAGCGCACGCCGGTTCTCTATCAGGCAACGGCGTCTCAGCGCGGATATGACTTCGTGGCGAAGAATGTGGAGTACGTGTTCACTTCGGGCCCGAATCCCGCGAAAGTTGCTGAAAATATCAAGTACACCAAGCAGCGGGCGATCGAATTCGGCCGCGCGCCCGAGGATGTGAAGTCGATCGTCATCGTCGATGTCATCGTCGGCCGTGACGACGACGAGGTGGCCCGCAAGATCAGCGAAATTCAGCGTGTGGCGAGCCTCGCGGGCAAGCTTACGAAAGGCGATTCTCCGATCGACTACCTCGCCTTCAGCGATGAGACATCCCTCGAGGAGGTACTGCGGCTATCCGGGTTCGATACGCAGTCATACCGGGACGGCTCGGCGCTGCCGCCCCTGCTGCCCGGCCTGACACTCGATCACACCATCGCCGATGCGAAAAAACGCATCCGCGCATCCCATTTCTCGACGTTTTTCGCCGCCGGTACGCCAGAGGTTGTGGCGGACACCATCGAGGAGTGGGCAGACGTCTACGGGGTCGACGCGATCAACCTGCGTCCCCACCACGCCTTCGACTCCGTCCGCGACTTCGTCGAACTCGTCGTTCCCGAATTGCAGCGACGCGGCCGCCTTCGCACGGAATACGATAAATCGACTCTTCGCGAACGCGCATTCGGCCCGGGTAACGCACGCCTGAACGACCGCCATCCTGGCGCCCGCTACCGCCAATCGGTGGTCTCCCGGTGATCAAGGCGACGGACGCCGGCATCGTTCCCGTCAACGATAATCGGCCGCGCTGATGCTCGGTCGCGAACCGGTTTCCTCGGTGGTGTACCGATATCCCGAATTAGCCGCGGCTATAAGGGATATCGGTGACGAGGTAGCACTCGATCCCACTGATGCCGGGTATAGCACCGAGGCGGTCAGTCGGCGCCTTGACTCGCTGCGCAAGGTCGGGTTGGGTGCGTTACGGATTCCCACGGAACTCGGCGGGCGCGGCCTGGGCTTGCGGGATTTTCTCGACGTGATTATCGCTGTGGCGTCGGCGGATTCGAATATCCCGCATATCCTGGTTCAGCATTTCTTCGCCGTGGAGGTGCTGCTGCGCGATACCACTGCCAACCGGACCGCCCTAAGCTGGGTAGCCCAGGGCGGCCTGCTCGGCGCGGCGTTCCAAGATCCGCTGACCACGCAGCATCCGACCGTGGTCAGAACCCATCCCGACGGCGGATATGTTCTTGACGGCCGGAAGGTGTACACCACCGGTGCGCTCTACAGCGATGTGCTTCATGTCGTCGCGAAAAACGAAGCGGGGCAGCCCGTCGTCGCTCATGTACCCGCCGATCGTGACGGTGTGCATATCTTCGACGACTGGTCAGGTTTCGGTCAGGTCGCGTCCGCGAGTGGTTCGGTGGAGTTCACCGAGGTCGCCGTCGCCGATGAGGAGATCAGCACGCTGGGCCGTCCGCAGCATGTTGAGGTCGATATCCAGCAACTTGTCATCACCGCCACGTTGGCCGGTATCGCCGATGCGGCGGCCCGCCAGGCCAGCGTGTTGCTCCGGGACCGTACTCAGCGGCGTTATCCGCTGGGACTCGGCATTCCAGCACCTCAGGACCCACTGATCCAGACGACAGCTGGCGAGTTCTGGGCACAGGCGACCGCCGCCCGCGCAGTTGTCCTGCACGTGGGCCAGGCGATCGACGAGGCCGAACAACGCACCCGGGAACTCGATCCCACCCGCGACGCCGAGCTGATCGACGAACTGTTCCGAGACGCCGACATCTACCAGTTACAGGCTCAAGGATTCGTTGCACCCCTCGTGGTGGCGCAAACAGCTCATGTCTTCGACGCACTGGGCGGTTCGGAAACATCGAGGCAGCGGGGGCTGGACCGGCATTGGCGCAACGCCCGCACTCTGGCCTCACATAATCCGGTCGTCTACAAACTACGACAGGTCGGCGATTATCTCGTCAACGGAACCGTGCCACAACAGATCGGGGCACCCGGGTAGGCGCCCGGCTGCCGGAGCCCAGCCCCTAGCGATCGGTCAGAAAAAGGCATTGGCGGGTAGATCAACGTCGTTGATGAGGTGATCGCCTATCGCTCTCGCCTTGTATGAACGCGGGTTATGGCCTTGCAACGTACGTACATTACGCCAGTGCCGGTCGAGATCGAGGCCCCGCCGCGTCGCGGAGGCACCACCGACGTCGAACAGCCGCGTCGCGGTGTCGGTTGCCAGCACGTCGACGTGTACCTTTACCCGCGCCGCCGCCAGGCTGGCGCGGTGCACCAATGCCGCATCCGGATGTCCTGCCGTGGCAGCGTTTACGGCATCGTCCAATGCCTCCGCAGCCACCAGCACCGCGGCGCGCGCAATGAAGGCCGCACTCGAAATCTCGCCCACTGTTTCCTGTAAAAGCGGGTCGTCACCGGGAATTACGCTGGGCGCGTGGCTAAACCCGCGGGTCCGATTGCGGACGAGCGCCACAGCATCATCTTCGACGGCTAGCAAGATTCCCGCCATTATCGCTTGCAGATACAGCTGGGCGAATGCCAGTCCGGTTACTCGTTGCGGCCCCGACTGCTGCACCGGCGCCGGTAGAATTTCCTCGGGATAGACCAGCACGTGATCGAATCGTACTGTGCCGGAACCGCTGTGGATCTGGCCGATTCCATCCCAGTCGTCGATCACCTCGATCCCGTCGCGGCTCACCGGAACCATCGCCCGCACCAGCTGACCATCACCGTCGACAACATGCACGCCGATGAAGTCGGCATAAATGGATCCGGTGCAGTAATACTTGGTGCCCGTCACCCGAAAATTGCTGCCGTCGGCCGTGATGGACGTCTCATACTCGGCTCCGCCGACTGGTCGGCCATTGAGTTCATTGGTGGCATTACCGAAGATTTTCCCCGTACGCACTAGCGGCAACCACCGCTCCCGCAGTCCCGCATACT
>JASGFW010000026.1:0-38013 GCA_047605305.1 Gordonia sp. (in: high G+C Gram-positive bacteria) | reverse complement strand
CGCATTTGAACCCCAGCGCATTTGAACCCCAGCACATCTGATCTGTAACACCCCCCGACTCGTACCCTCGTTGGCCGCGAGTTGATCCTTCGTGCCCAGACCCACCTGGGTACGCCGTATCCACCGTAAGGAGTACATCATGGGATTCACGCAGGGCGACTTCCCGCCCGTTGACCCCGAAACATTTCTGGAACGCCCGTTTCTAGAGCGAATCCGCATCCTCGGCGCGCACTGGGCTGAATACGGATTCGGTACGCCCAAGATGGTCCACGTCATCTACCTCATCAAAGTGACTCTGCTGTATGTGGTGTGCGGAGTAAGCATTGCGACACTGACATCGGGATTGGATGTGCTGGCGGTGTCGTCGTGGTGGAATGAGACGATTGTCTATCAGAAGCTGATCCTGTGGACCATGCTGCTCGAAATTCTGGGGCTGGGTGGGTCCTGGGGCCCGTTGGCCGGGCATTTCAAACCCATGACCGGCGGATTCCTGTTCTGGCTGCGTCCGCAAACGATCCGGCTCGCACCCTGGCCGGCTAAGGTGCCGTTGACAAAGGGCGATAGTCGCACCGTCTTCGACGTTGCCGTATACGCTGCGATTCTTGTTAATCTCGCTGTCGCACTCGTACTTCCGGGTGTCACCTCGAGTTGGCTGAACGCGAGCGTGCCCAGCGCCCACGGACTGGTGAACCCGATTCTCACCTACCCGCTGATCGCCTTACTGATCGTGCTCGGCCTGCGCGATAAGGTGCCGTTCATCGCGGCTCGCTCCGAGCAGTACCTCCCCGCGATTATCTTCTTCGGATTCCTGCCCTATGTCGATATGATTCTGGCGCTCAAACTCCTTATCGTCACCGTGTGGGTGGGTGCCGGTATTTCTAAGCTGGGACACCATTTCTCGATGGTCATTCCGCCGATGATCTCTAACACGCCGTGGTTGGCGAGCCGGGCGATCAAGCGTTCGCATTACCGTGATTTCCCGAATGACATGCGTCCATCGGCGCTGGCTGGCGGCGTGGGGCACGTGCTGGGCACGGTGGTCGAGGTGATTACCCCGCTGGTCTTGCTGTTCTCCACTAACGAATGGATCGCTCTCGCGGCGGTGGCGCTGATGGTGTGCTTCCATCTGTTCATCTTCTCGACGTTCCCGCTCGCGGTGCCGCTGGAATGGAACCTGCTTTTCGCCTATGCGGCGATCTTCCTATTCTGGGGCCACAGCGCGTGGAATGGCTACGCGCTCAGTGACACCACCATGCCCTGGGTTCTCGTGCCTGTCGCCGCTGCACTCTGGTTCTTCCCGGTGTTGGGTAATCTGCGGCCCGATCTGGTGTCCTTCCTTCCATCGATGCGGCAGTATGCGGGCAACTGGGCGTCGGCAACCTGGGCTTTCGCCCCGGGGGCCGAGGATAAGCTCGATGAGTTGGTGGTGCGATCGTCGAAGAACACGCGCACGCAGTTGCTGGCCTCCTACCCGCCGGCGGTCGCCGACGTGGTCATGCATCAGATGCTGGCTTGGCGCTCATTGCATAGCCAGGGCCGCGCCCTGTACTCGCTGATGATCCGTCACCTTGGCGACGATATTGATACCTATACGCTGCGAGAGGGTGAGTTCGCGTGTAATTCGTTGGTGGCATTCAACTTCGGCGATGGTCACCTTCATGACGAGAAGCTGATCGCGGCGCTGCAGCGACGCGTCAAATTTGCTCCGGGTGAGTTCCTCGTCGCGTGGATCGAGTCGCAACCGATCCACCGGGGTACTCAGGCGTACAAGGTGATCGACGCGGCGCTCGGGGTGATCGAGACCGGCACCTACCGGGTCACCGACGCGGTCAATGAGCAGCCATGGTTGCCTAATGGCCCGATTCCGTTCACCGTCGAATCGACCCCGCACATTGACGCCCGCCGCACACTCACCGATCCTGAGGTGGTGGACGAGCCGAGGTTGCGGCCCGCGACGGCGCCGCTCAATGCGCGCGAACGGGTGCGTCGGTGACTACAGCGGTCGTCGTCGGCGGCGGACCCAATGGGCTCGCCGCCGCCGTGTACCTGGCCCAGCACGGCGTCGACGTCCAGGTACTTGAGGCCGCCGACACGGTCGGTGGTGGAGCAAGATCGGGCGAGCTGACGCTACCCGGAGTCATCCACGATTACTGTTCGGCTTTTCATCCGCTCGGTGCTGGCTCCCCGTTCTGGCGTCAGGTGCAACTCGAACGGTACGGATTGACGTGGTGCTGGCCGGAGATTGATTGTGCGCATCCCCTCGATTCCGGCGAGGCGGGCTTGCTGTACCGGTCCATTGAACAGACCGCTGCCGAACTGGGCGCAGACGGCTGCCGATGGCGCCGCGCCTTCGGCCACCTCGCGGGTGGATTCGACGAGCTCGGGGAGGATGTGCTCCGCCCACTGCTGCATATTCCGCGACATCCTCTCCGGTTGGCCGCGTTCGGGCTTCCGGCGGTGCTGCCGGCGACGGTTTTCGCCCGGGTGTTCCGCACGGCGCGGGCGCGGGCGCTATTCGGCGGTATCGCCGCCCACGCTTTCACTCGGCTGGACCGGCCGTTGACCGCTTCGCTGGGAATGATGATCGCCGCCAGCGGTCATCGGTATGGCTGGCCGGTCGCCCGGGGCGGCTCCGGAGCGATCACGCGGGCTGCGGCTGCGGCGCTCGGGGATCTCGGCGGCAAGATCCACACCGGGGTCGCAGTGAGGCGTCGTGCCGACATCCCGGCCGCCGACATAGTGATGCTCGATCTGTCGCCGGAGCAGGCCGTATCCCTCTACGGTGATCTTATGCCGGCTCACATCGCACGCTCCTTTCGCCGCTACCGGGTGGGGTCGTCGGTATTCAAGGTCGATTACGCGATCGCGGGAGATATTCCGTGGGTCAACCCGGCGTGCGCCCGTGCGGGGACGGTGCACCTCGGCGGGGGATTCGACGAGGTTGCCGATACCGAGCGTCAGCGCGCGGGCGGTGTGCTGGCGCGGCACCCGTTTGTTCTGCTCGGCCAGCAGTATCGCGCCGATCCGACCCGTAGCAGCGCCACGGCGAATCCGGTGTACGCGTATGCGCATGTGCCGCGCGGGTATGACGGCGATGCGACGGAGCTCGTAACCGGCCAGATCGAACGGTTCGCGCCCGGTTTTCGTGATCAGATTCTCGCCACGCATTCGTCGGGAACCCGAGATCTGCACCGCCACAACGCGAACTTCGCCGCGGGCGATATCATCGGCGGCGCCAACGACGGGCTGCAGATGGTGTTCCGGCCCCGGATCGGTGTTGATCCGTACCGGATCGGGGTGAACGGGGTGTACCTGTGCTCGCAGGCCACGCCGCCGGGCGCGGGCGTTCACGGATTGTGCGGAAGTTTGGCGGCCGCGTCGGCGTTGCGTGGGTATTCCGTCGGTGGTCCTGCGGCGTGAATGCGCTCGCCGCCTCCGACCCGGGCCGACCCTCGTCGTCGATGACGGGGCCCGGAGCCGATGAGCAGGTACGGTGCAGCGTGGTGCGCGTCGCAAAACGTATGCGTGAGAAGGAATCCGAGATCGTCACCGAGATTACCGGGATCCTCGCGCGCGATATCGACCACCTCGACGATGACCCGATACTCGTTGAACTGCTCGAAGCCAGCGTGCACGGAAATGTGGCGACGCTTTTGCATGTCTTTGCCAATGACATCTCCATCGAGCATCTACAGCCGACGACCGCGGCCGTGGAGTACGCCCTGCGGCTTGCGCAGCGAGATGTTCCGTCGAATTCTCTGGTGCGTGCCTACTATAAGGGCCAGAATGAATTGCTCCGCCAGGTTTTCGGTTACGTCGGAGATCTCGGCTTGCCCGCCGAGTCGAGTATGGCGGTGATGCGTCTGTTTGCCGACGTCACGTACCGCTACATCGAATGGATCACGATATATGTGTTTCAGGCGTATGAGGATGAGCGGCGCCGGTGGATCGGGGCGGAGAGCAATGCGCTGCTGACGTGGGTGCACGAGTTGCTGGAGAACCGCGACGTTGACACAGCACCCTTTGAGCGCCAGATCGGTTATTCGCTTGAGCAGAATCACCTCGCCGCGATCATCTGGCTGTCCAGTGCCGATACAAGCAACCTCACGGTGCTCGATGTTGCGGCACGGGAACTGGCGAAGAGTGTGTGTGCCGCCGGTCCGCCGCTGGTCAGTGCCATCGATCGGAGTACCGCGTGGGTATGGATTCCCTTGGGGCGCTTGCATAATGATGTTCATTCGGCGGATCTCGCCGGGCGGCTGGTCTTGCCCGGGGGAGTGCGGGTGGCGCTGGGGCTGGCTGGCCGTGGTGTGGCAGGTTTTCGTCGGTCGCATCAGCAGGCAAGTGACGCGTACGGGTTGGCCAGTGTGCCGGGCAGTTCGCTTGGCGACATCGTGGGATTCGGTGACCGGGGGGTGGCCGTGGTTTCTCTTCTCGCCCGTGATCTCGACTTCACCCGCGCCTGGGTGCGGGAGGTGCTCGGCGAATTGGCGGAGAACACGTCGAGCGGTGCCGCGTTCCGGGAGACTCTCGCGGTCTACTTCGCGACCGGCGAGAGCCATTTGCGTACCGCCGAACGGCTACTCCTGCACCGTAACACGGTCAAGTATCGGGTTGATAAGGCACTGAAACAGACTCGGGCCCATGATCATCTGGATTTGGCCCTGGCATTGACGGTGTGCGAATTCCTCGGCCCGCAGGTCCTCGTCGAGAGCGCAACCAACCGGGGCTGACACGTCGGGATTGCCCAGTATCAGGGGCCACCCCGCGATGCTTCCGGGTAGTTGAGTTTCCCATCAGTGGACAAAGTGTCACACATGTCAACACTCTGGTGATCTTCCGGAAACGTTCGCGCCGTCTCATGGGATGCATCGAAGTTCGCTGCGGTGAGCTACATACCAGCATCAAAAGATCCGGCACGCACGATAGGGGAAGCGATGTCTATCAGCAGCTCGAATGCACTGGCCTTCAGGGTGACCACGAACGCCTGGAAGGATCTCCCCAGGATGCCCGATGCGCAGTATCCGGGTACGCAAGGATTTATCGGAGATGTGTACGAAAATCCTGAGGGCTCCGAGATGTGTAGCGGGTTCTTCGAACTCCACCATACCGATGCCCCGCTCTATTACGAGTATGACTACGACGAGATGAAGGTCGTGCTTGAGGGTGAATTCCTCCTGGAAAATAAGGACACCGGCCAATCCCTGATTGCTAAGGCCAGGGATGCGATCTTCTTCCCCAAGGGGTCCAGGATCTACTTCAGCACACCGAGCTATGCGCTCGCGTTCTATACCGGCCACCGCGATTCGACGCTGCTGTAATCGGCGATGTCGCAGATCATCTACTCAAGTGTGCCGGCCTGGGCGCATCCCGGTGCGGCCGGCCGTGAGCCGTCGGCATTCGCGGAGTTAGCCGAATCAGATGGCGTCACTTACCTATTCGTTGTGGTTGGGGGAGCGGCCGCCGACGCGGGCGGACCGGCGTTGACGATACCGGGGCACGTATCATCGCGCCTGATCACCGGAACCGATACCGATGGTGTGCTTGCGCAGCTGTGTGATGCCCTAGACGAAAGCGTTGTCGGCGTGCGGGTGGTCCTCATCGGGCCGGTGGGAGCTTGTCTGCGGTTGCGGGCCGCGGCCGTCAACGCCGGTGTCGAGGATGACGAGATCACCGTGATGCCGCGCGGGTCGGGGCCCGTCGACGTGTTCTGCGCGCACTGCCGGTGCATCACCCCTGCCGTCGCGGCCGCCGACGACATCGTCAAATGCGCGGGCTGTGAGCGTAATCTCGTTGTCTACTACCATGTTTCCCGACGTATGGGCTCCTATCTAGGGTTTATGGTCGACGCAGAGGTGCTCCGTCCCGACACCAACAAGACCCACGCCGACCAGATCGGAACAGGGTAATGACCGCCGCAGCGGCTACCGGTGCGGTGCCGGCATCGGGGGGTGAGCAACTCGATCTAACCCTGACAGTCACGGCAATCACCGCCGCAGCGCAGGGTATTCGCACCATCACTCTCGCTAATGCCGATGGTTCGCTGCTTCCCGGATTCGTGCCGGGTAGCCACCTCGTCGTGCACATCGGCGGCCACGCCAATGCCTACAGCCTTGTATCCGATGGCACCGCTCCGACCGAATACCGAATTTCGGTACTACTCGTCGGCAATGGGCGAGGTGGTTCGCGCTGCCTGCACCGTGATGTGACCACTGGCGATGAACTGCGGGTCAGTACGCCGCGGAGCGCATTCGCGCCGATCGCGCGCGCCCGAAAACATCTGCTCATCGCCGGGGGTATCGGCATCACGCCGATTGTGTCACACCTGCGGGCTGCCAGACGGTGGGGCCGGGAAACCCAGGTGCTCTATACCTTCCGTCCGAGGAACGCCGCTCATCTGGATGATGTGCGTGAACTGACCGATGGCGCGGCCGAATTATTCACCTGCCGAACAGATTTCATGACACGCCTGCGCGTGGTCCTGAGGTCGCAGCCGATCGGCACGCATCTGTACGTGTGTGGCCCGGCCGGGATGATCGATGATGTGCTCGCGGCGGCGGTCGCCGTCGGCTGGCCGCCATCGCGCCGTCATTCCGAGCGTTTCGGCGCCGACGTGCTCGACCCGGGTGAGCCATTCCGGGTGCGGCTGACCGGAACGGATCGGATCCTCGACGTCGACTCCGGGATAAGCCTGCTCGATGTGCTTGAGCAGAACGGGATCTCGGTGCCCAACCAGTGCCGGCAGGGTGTCTGCGGCGAATGTCGTCTCGACGTATGCGCTGGGGTGCCGCGCCACCGCGACCTATTTCTCAGCGAGCAGGAGAAGGCTGACGGCACCGCGATCATGGCCTGCGTGTCGCGAGCTCAAGAGGGCACCACCTTGGAGGTGTCACTGTGAATACAGCACATGCGACTACAGCGGTGTCGAAAAGCAGGCTGGTTGAGAACTTTCCGTTTCCGTTCACCGCCGATCGGTATCGGTACACCACCAATGTTGAGCCCGCCGCGAGCACCGTGGCGACCGCCGCAGGTCACTGGGGTGGCGCGGTGGTCGATATCGATGGCGAATACCGCGCCGAACTTGACGAGCGCGCGGCGATCCTGGCCGCCGACCCGGCCCGGCACGTCGTGCTGCCGCATATGCGCCCCGCGGCCTGGGACGCCATGCTGACCTTGATGCGTGCACTCGCGCAGGCATATCCAGACCAGATGCAACTGCGGTCCACCGGACCCGACACCTGGTCATGGCGTAACGCCATCCTCGGCATCGAGCAATCGTTCCGCTACGGCGACGAAGCCTCACTCGGCATGGAACCCCTGCGCTACATCGCTTCTCAGGTCCAGGAAGATATCGTCCTGCTCGATCAGCGCGGCGACGCGCTCTATATCGACGCGGGCGTAGTCACCTTTGCCGCCGACTGGAGCTTCGGATTCGACGTGGGCATGAGTTTCCTGGAGATTCATGGCCCGGTGCCGCGAATCCGCAAGGAGGGCATCATTATCCGCGCCCATGAGTTCCTCAAGCGGTTACAGCCGCATCAGCCCTATCGTCGCACCAACTGGACGATGACCATCGGTCGCCGTCTCGACGTCTCCACCGAGCTGTATCCCGAGTGGGGGCCGGATCGCGAGACGATCCGCACCGTCGATGACGCCGAATTCGGTAGGGCGGTGCACCTGAGAGTGGAGGTGCAGCACCTGATCCGGCTGGCCGACTCCGGTGCACTGATGTTCCTCATCCGCACCTACCTGCTGCCGCTGGATGAACTGGCCACCGTCGAAGCGTGGCGTGTCCGTACGGCGGAGGTGCTCGCTGAGCTACCCGACGATATGGCGGAGTACAAGGGCATCGGCAAATATCGGAACCGCGCCGCACAATGGCTGCGCGATCATGGCCCCCACGCAGCAGCGGATAACGATCGCAATGCCGACGTACCGGCCGATCAGCACGGGGGTCTGCCGAGCTGGGGTCTGCCGCACTGGCCGCCCTATCCGCCGGAGGTAGATACCGCGGGTGCCGCGTATCTGGTAGTCGCTATCGGCGCTGATGTGACGACGGGCCGGGTCGCCCGTGACTGGGTCGCCGCAGCCAGTTCCGCCGGACCGACCCGGCTACTCGTGCTCGACACTCTCACCCACGATATGGACCGGACGGCACTCACCGGGGCGCTCGACGAGTCCATCACCGGTACCAGGATTCTCATCGTCGGCGGGCAGGGCGAGGTGATGTGGGCGTTGTCGGTGGCGCGGGCCAAGGGAGCCATCGCCGCCGAACTGACCGCATACGTCGTGCATACCCGGGATCTGCTCGCCTACTGTGCCCATTGCGCGCAGACGACGCTGTGCCAGGCCGCACCGGGCGACATTGTCGATTGCCCGGGGTGCGGCAGACGTATCGAGATCCACGCGCATCACTCGTCTGTGCGTGGCAGCTTTCTGGCCTGCGCCGCAGCTGGGGAGGAGTCGGCATGACGATCACCTCCCAGACGGCATCACGAGCCCATCTGCACCGTGCTTATGCCACCGAGCCGCGGACGTTGCGCGTCGTCGGGGTCTACCGGCTGACCGAGGAGATCACTCACTTCTGCTTCGCCCCCGATGACCCGCGGGACGCGCTCACACCATACCAACCCGGCAGCCACCTGATCGTCTCCGCCGGGGAATACCGCAACGCGTACTCGCTCACCGGTGATGGCATGTTTCCGACTTCATACGGGATTTCGGTATTGCGCCGCGGTGGCGGCCGGGGTTCGGACTGGCTGCACGAGAACCTCTCCGAGGGCGCAACAGTCGGTATCGAGGGTCCGCGATCGATGTTCGCTCCGGTACTCGATCAGCGGCATGCGTTGCTGGTGGCCGGCGGTATCGGCATTACTCCCATCCTGTCGCATGCGCGTGCCGCAGTACGCGACGGCCGAACGGCCGACATCGTCTACTCGTACCGGTCCGGGCATGCGGCGCATCTCGATGAGATTCGTGAACTCGGTGATCGACCGGGAATCACCGTCCATGAATGTCACGGCGCGACCGACACCGTGGCGCTGTTATCCACAGTGTTCGGCCGCCAGCCGCTGGGCACCCATGCCTATGCCTGTGGACCGGCAGGGCTGCTCGACACCTACCAGCGGATCGCCGTGGACGCCGGATGGCCCTCGGCGCGAGTGCATCTCGAACGATTCTCGGCACCAGAACAGGATCCGGGAAACCCATTTACGGTCAGGATCGCGAGCACGCGTGCCACCATCGCCGTGCCGTCGGGGGTGTCTTTACTTGAACAGCTTCTCGCCAAAGGTGTTCCGGTGCCGAATCTATGCCGGCAGGGCGTATGTGGGCAGTGCCGTATCCCGGTGCGGGCGGGCACCCTCGAACACCGCGACTTTGTGCTCAGCGATGACGAGAAAGCCGCCGGAGATGTCATGCTGTGCTGCGTCTCCCGGGGCGAGAATATCGAGGTGGACCTATGAGTCTGGCAACCAACAACATTCGGGCCAGCTCCGGCATGCAGGCTCATACCGCCGCCGATTATCTGGCCCGCCCTGTCGATCATCTCGCCAATCTGCCCTGGCCCTTTCCTGACGAGTATCAGAAATTCTCCTACACCGTCAACGTCGAACCGGCCCGCATCCCGCGCCCGACGCGGGCCGGCGAATGGGGACGTCATCTCGTCGATCTGGGTGGTGCCGAGTATCCGGTGATTATGGCCCAACGTCGACGGATACTTGATTCCGATCCCAGCAGGGTACGGATCATGCCGGGGATGAGCGTCGCGTGCTGGGATCTACTGCTGTATTACCTACGTGATTTGGCCGCCGATTACCCGGCATTCATGCATCTCGATGAGTTGGGGGAAGGCCGTTTCGCCTGGCGTAACGATCTGCTCGGCACTGATGCGGAATTTGTTCTGGGAGAGGATGAGTCGCTGCCGAACGGGCCGCTGGATTTCCTCGCCCGCGAGGTACCAGACGATTTGCTGCTCGTCGTCGAACGCGATGGCCGCCTCTACTTCGACGCCGGAATCGTCACCTTCGCCGCGGCGTGGTCGGTGGCATTCGACGTCGGTATGGATATGTACGAGATCCACGCTCCGGTGCCGGGTCTGATCCGCGATGGTGTCGTCGCCCGCGCCGAACAATTTCTGCGGCGGCTGCCCGCTGATCAGGTGTACCGCCGGGTGAATTGGACGCTGTCGGCGTCGGATTCGGATAGGCTCGATGTGAGTCTCGAACGGCTGCCGGAATGGACTGGTGATATACCGGCGATGCTGCGCGACAAGAGGTTCGGCGACGCACGGTTACGGATCGAACTGGAACATTTCGTCCGGCTGCCGATGTCGGGGGCCGTCACCTTTAATATCCGCACCTTCATGGCCTCGCTTGAGGAGTTGCGGCGCATCCCGGCCTGGGCCGCGCAACTGGCCACGATCATCGAAACCCTCGACGAGAACATTGCCGCGTATAAGGGATTTCTCGACTTCCGCGACGACGTAGTCGCATATCTGCGCAATGCCCACTGAATCCATCCATCACTGAATCCATCCACCACTGAATCCATCCATCACTGAATCCATCCACCAATACGACAAGGAACACCCATGCAACAACTCGCCGCACATGCGGACCTGTCTTGGATGCTCGCCGCATTGGCGCTTCTGGTACTGATGATCCCGGGGCTAGCCCTGTACTACGGCGGTATGCTGGGCGCCCGCAACATGTTGAATATGATGTCGATGGTATTCGCCACCATCGGGATCACCAGCGTTATCTACGTGCTCTACGGATACGGCCTGGTCTCGGGTTCGTCGGTCAAGGGTTGGGGCCTGATCGGTAATCCCGTTGGTTATTTCGGCCTCAACTCTCACCTGGCCGACGATAATTCGGGTGGCGTGCAGGTGCTCTACATTGCGGCATGGATGATCTTGTTCGCGGCGATCACCGTGGCAATCGTGGCCAGCGGCGCGGCCGGCCGGATGAAGTTCTCGGCGTGGCTGGTCTTTGTGCCGCTGTGGCTCACCCTCGTCTATTTCCCGGTCGCGCACTGGGTATTCTCCGCCGACACCGACACCACCACCGGTGGTTTCCTGCTCAATAAGCTCAAGGTGCATGACTTCGCTGGCGGAACCGCGGTGCACATGAATTCAGGTGTTGCAGCGCTGGCATTGGCGATGGTGCTCGGTGCGCGCCGCAAACGTATGGAGCGTCCACACAATGTCCCGGTCGTTCTGCTCGGTGGTGGCATCCTGTGGTTCGGCTGGTTCGGTTTCAACGGCAGTTGCGCTGGCGGCGCGAACTTCGCCACCCAGTACGTTGTGCTCAACACGCTGCTCGCCGGCTCGGCCGGGATGCTCGGCTTCTGGGCGGTGGAGAAGTGGCGCGAGGGCCACGTCACCGCGCTCGGGTCGATCACCGGTGCCATCGTGGGCCTCGTCGGCATCACTCCGTCGGCCAATACGGTGACTCCGATCGGTGCTCTTGCGGTGGGCATCATTAGTGCCGGTGTGGTGGCGTTATTCCTCAGCTTCAAGAGCCGATTCCAGGTGGATGACACCCTCGACGCATTCATCGTGCACGGTATCGGCGGTATCGTCGGCACGTTATGCATCGTCGTGTTTGCCGCGGGTTCAGCCCCCGCGGGGATCACCGGCATCGCATTCGGCGGTGATTTTGACATCGTGTGGCGCGAGGGTGCGGGCATCGTGATCACCTGTTCGTTCTCCTTCGTGATGACTTGGCTGATTGCCACTGCCATCGACAAGACGATGGGTCTGCGTGTTGATGCCGAGACCGAAGCCGCCGGCTTGGATTCGACGATCCATGCCGAAACCGCCTACGAGATACCGGCATCCGGTGTTGGTCATGGGCCGGGACTTGGCTCCCAATCACCGAGCCGTGCCGTGGAAACCGTCGAACGCGGTATTGCCACGTCGGTATCGGCACCCATCTCCTGACATCGCGTCAGCGGTCCGGGATGGCCGTCGAGGGAATCCGCTTCGGCAGATCCCCGTCGGGGGCGGCCATCCCGCCAGTGGCACAAGGAAACTCGAACTTAACACAATGAAGTCTACTAACACTAGACAATGATTCATAAGGGTAGACATAATGGAACCGGCACGCCCATCTGAACTTGGAGTAACACCATGACTGCAACTCCCGCAGCAGATCTCGATCTCTCCCAACTCTGCGCCCAATCCGGCACCAAGTTCATCCTGGCCATGTTCGTCGATCTGCGCGGTAAGCCATGCGCGAAGCTAGTCCCGGTTGAGGCCGTCGACGAATTATCCACAGTGGGAGTGGGATTCGCCGGATATGCGGTCGGCGCGATCGGTCAGGAACCCAAGGATCCCGATCTCATGGCGATTCCGGATCCGTCATCGTTTTTGCCCGTCGGATTCATCAAAGAGGGGTTGGCGATCGTGCACTGCGATCCGCATGTCGAGGGGAAGCCGTGGCCGTTCGCGCCGCGAAATATCCTCAAATCGCTGATCGCACAGGCGGCCGACGCGGGCTTTGAGCCGTGGGTGGGCGCCGAGGTGGAGTACTTCCTGCTGAAGAAGGGGGCCGACGGCACCCTGGTCACCGCTGACGCCGCCGACGATTCCGATCGTCCGTGTTATGACGTCCGCGGGCTGACCCGTATGTATGACCACCTCACCGCGGTATCGACGGCGATGAATGAACTTGGGTGGAGCAACTATGCGAATGATCATGAGGACGGAAACGGACAGTTTGAGCAGAATTTCGCCTACTCGGATGCTCTGACAACCGCCGATCGTGTTGTCACGCTGCGGTATTTACTCTCCACGATCGCCGCCGAGCGGGGCATGATTGCTACCTTCATGCCCAAGCCCTTCGCCGAGCGCACCGGTTCCGGACTGCATCTGCATCTGTCGCTCACTTCGGCGGGCGAGCCGGTTTTTCCCAGTCCATCCGGCGATGACGCACGCGGCCTAGGGCTTTCGGCCACGGCATACGGATTTGTCGGCGGATTACTCGAGCACGCTCCGGCGCTACAGGCGGTGATCGCGCCAACCGTCAACTCCTATAAGCGAACCGGTGCTATCTCCACTCGGTCGGGCGCCTCCTGGGCGCCGCGGGTGCCGACATTCGGCGGCAACGACCGGACCCATTATGTGCGCATCCCCGACGATCAGCGAGTCGAGTTGCGTGGCGGTGACGGGTCGGCGAATCCCTATCTGGCCATTGCCGGCGCCCTCGGCGCGGGGCTCGACGGTATCAAGCGCAGCCTCGATCCGGGGGCGCTGGGCAGTGGTCCCGCACACGTGCCCGCATTACCGATGACCCTGTTGCACGCCGTCGACGAACTCGACATCGATCCCGTGGTGGCAGCAACCCTGGACGCGGCGGTCCCCGCCGACTGGCCCGCCGGGCAGCGGTGCGTCTCGCAGTACTTCTCGCAGCTCAAACGCGAGGAATTCTTCGCCTGGCATGCCGATGTATCCGGCTGGGAGATCGACAAGTATCTGACCGCCTTCTGACGGTTACTCCCCACCACCTACCTGAAAATCGTCTGCCCTTCATCACATGGCCCATCCCGAGAGAGGTTCACATCATGTGCGGAATCGTCGGGTTGCACTTGCGCAACCCGGATCTGTATCCACGCCTGGGCGAGTTGCTCAGCGGTATGCTCGGCGAAATGCAGGATCGCGGTGCCGATTCCGCAGGAATCGCCGTCTACGGCGATCCATCGTGGGCACCGGCCGGTCACTCGTGCGTCTGTCTGCTCGACGCTGACGTCGAGCCATCGGTCGCCGCCGGTACTCTCACTGCGGCGCTCGGGGTCGAGGTATCCGTCCAGCAGATCGATGAAACGCTGGTCTGCGCCGCGCCAGTGGCCTCGGCGGAACTTCTCGATACCGTCCGCTCCAGCTATCCGAATGCCCTGATCGCCGGTTTCGGCCGTGACCTCACCGTACTCAAAGGTGTTGGGGCGCCGCGCGAACTGACCGAACGCTGGGGACTGGCCGGGGCAACCGGGTGGCAGGGTGTTGGCCACACCCGGATGGCCACCGAATCGGCGGTCACCTCGTCGGGGGCACATCCGTTCGCCGTCGGGCCCGAGCAGTGTCTGGTACACAACGGATCGTTCTCGAATCACGCCACCATACGACGCGAACTACGTGATGCGGGAATCGAATTCGACAGTGAAAATGATACCGAGGTGGGTGCCAGATTCGTTGCGAATCAGCTCGCACAGGGCAGAGACATCGAGACGGCACTCAAGGAGGTGTGCGCAACCTTCGACGGCTTCTACACGCTGCTGGTGTCCAACCGGGATTCGTTCGCGGTGGTGCGTGACGCGATCGCGTGTAAACCCGCAGTGATCGCAGAGACCCCGGACTGGGTCGCGATGGCCAGCGAATACCGTGCGCTGGCACATTTGCCCGGAGTTGATCGTGCTCAAATCTGGGAGCCCGAGCCGGAGGTGGTGTACGCATGGACTCGCTGAGTACCGATCTGGTGACCTTCGACTTGGCCGCGGTGCCGTTGCGTGAGGTCAATTCCGCACTGCACGGCGATATCTCCGGTGAGTTCGCCATTGACAATCCCCGCGGCGCACATTCGGTGGCCGCTGGAGTCAATGCGCAGGTCAAGATCACCGTCAACGGTCATGTCGGCTACTACGCGGCGGGCATGAATCAGCAGGCGGAGGTGATTATCGACGGCAATGCCGGTACCGGGGTGGCCGAGAACATGATGAGCGGCACCGTGGTGGTGAAGGGCAACGCATCCCAGGCGGCGGGTGCCACCGCACACGGTGGCCTGCTGGTGATCGAGGGCGACGCGGCCGCCCGCTGCGGCATCTCGATGAAGGGCGTTGACATCGTCGTCGGCGGCAACGTCGGCCATAACAGCGCGTTCATGGCGCAGGCGGGTCGCATGGTGGTGCGCGGTGATGCCGGGCACGGGTTGGGTGATTCGATCTACGAAACCCGGATCTATGTGCGCGGTTCGGTGGCCTCCTGCGGTGCGGACTGCATCGTCAAGCCGATGCGCGCGGAGCATCTGGAGGAGTTAGCCGGTCTGCTCAAGGCCGCCGGATTCCCCAACGACGATCCTGCGGCGTATACCCGCTACGGCTCCGCCCGCGAGCTCTACCACTTCCATGCCGACAATTCGTCGGCCTACTGAGCGCGTCACCGACGACCGCCTTCCGGCGGTGCCATCACACCGGAGCAACGAAATGAATCTCAGCAAAGAACAACGCGGACTGCGTGAGTCCGCGACCTTCGACCGCTTGACGATCGCCGCGATCGGGCGAGCGGCCCAGACGGGGATCTACGACATCCGTGGCTGGGGAGCCAAGCGCCCCCTGCCGCATTTCGATGATCTGCTTTTCCTTGGCGCCTCGATGTCGAGGTATCCACTCGAAGGGTATCGGGAACGTTGCGATACCGATGTCGTACTCGGTGCCCGTAACGCCAAATATCCTTTGCACCTGGATATTCCGGTAACCATTGCGGGGATGAGTTTCGGTGCCCTCTCCGCAGGCGCCAAACAGGCACTGGGCCGGGGTGCATCGGAAGTCGGTACCTCCACCACCACCGGCGACGGTGGGATGACGCCCGAGGAACGTGGCGAGTCCAAGAAACTCGTCTATCAGTACCTTCCGTCGCGATACGGGATGAACCCCGATGACCTGCGCAAGGCCGATGCCATCGAAATCGTTCTCGGGCAGGGTGCCAAGCCGGGCGGCGGCGGTATGCTGCTGGGGCAGAAGATCTCCGAGCGAGTCGCTGGGATGCGCACCCTTCCCGAAGGGATCGATCAGCGCAGTGCATGCCGGCATCCTGACTGGACCGGTCCCGATGACCTCACGATTAAGATCAATGAACTGCGCGAGATCACCGACTGGGAGAAGCCGATCTACGTCAAGGTCGGCGCGTCGCGCACCTACTACGACGTCAAGCTAGCGGTGCATTCCGGCGCTGACGTCGTGGTGGTCGACGGTATGCAGGGTGGCACCGCCGCCACCCAGGAGGTATTTATCGAGCACGTCGGAATACCCACGCTGGCAGCCATACCGCAGGCGGTGCAGGCGTTACAGGAACTCGGGGTGCACCGTAAGTCGGGGGCGGATGGGGTGCAACTCATCGTGTCCGGTGGTATCCGCAACGGTGCCGACGTTGCCAAAGCGATGGCGCTGGGTGCCGACGCGGTGGCCATCGGCACGGCGGCGTTGATCGCGCTGGGCGACAATGATCCCCGGTATGAGCAGGAATATGCCGAGATAGGTTCCGCAGCAGGCTTCTACGATGATTTTCAGGATGGCCGCGACCCGGCGGGTATCTCCACCCAGGACCCCCAACTTGCGGCCCGTTTCGACCCCATTGCCGGTGGACGTCGGCTGGCGAACTTCCTGCGGGTGCTGACGATGGAGGCCCAGACCATCGCCCGCGCCTGCGGCAAGGCGCATGTGCGGCACCTCGAACCCGAGGATCTGGTGGCCATCTCCATCGAAGCCGCCGCCATGGCCCGGGTGCCGCTGGCCGGCACCAACTGGATTCCGGGAGCGGGGGCGGGGTGGTGACCGGCGAGAGCGCGTCGATCGTCATCGTCGGCGGTGGGCTGGAGGGGGTGGCCACCGCGTGGGCGCTCGCCCAGCGCGGTATCAACGATGTCATCGTGTGCGAGCGGGGGACCGTCGGCGGCGGGATGACCGGCAAGTCGTCGGGAATCGTGCGCTGCCACTACGGGGTCAGCTCACTGGCCGCGATGGCCGCCGTCGGCCTGGAAGTGTTCGAGAAGAGCGAGGAGATCTTCGGCACCGACATCGGGTTCCGCCAGACCGGCTATATCGTCGGTGTCGGTGAGCCTAACGTCGATAATCTCCGTAAAAGCCTTGCTGCCCAACGTGATGTCGGGGTGCAGACCGAGGAGATCGACGCCGCGGAGGTGGCGTCGATGTGGCCGGGCGTCGATCTCGAACCCTTTGCCGCCTTCGGCTGGGAGGAGCGCGGCGGCTACGGCGACGCCTACCAGACCGCACAGGGCTTTGCCGCGTCCGCGCGGGCGGCAGGTATCCGGATCAAACAGGGCACCGCGGTGGCGGAACTGTTGGTCTGTGCCGACCGGGTGCGCGGTGTGCGACTCGCCGACGGCGGCACCATCGGTGCCGACATCGTTGTCGTCGCCACGGGGGTGTGGACCGCACCATTCCTTGCCGCGCACGGCGTCGATGTTCCGATCACCGTGCACCGGGAACAGATCGTGATCATTGATCCGGGGATGAATATTGGTGCGGTACCGGTCTTTTCCGACCTGGTCTCATTGCAATACGTGCGCCCCGAAGTGGGTGGAGAGATCTTATTCGGTAACTCCGATCTCGCCGAACTGGAAGTAGCTGACCCGGACGGATACCTCAACCGCGCCGACGAGGCATTCATCGACCTGACCGTTGAGAAGGTCGGTACGCGTTTCCCGGCGTTCACCGACGCGGCGATCACCAGTAGCTACGCCGGATGCTATGACGTCACCCCGGATTGGAATCCGATCATCTCGGCGGGGCCGTTGGACGGCCTGGTCATCGCGGCCGGCTTCAGCGGCCACGGATTCAAGATCTCACCCGCCGTCGGGCGTCTCGTCGCCGACATCGTCGTCGACGGCGTGAGCTCTGATCCGCGTATCCCCGAATCCGATTTCCGCCTGAGCCGGTTCGCCGAGGGAGACTTGCTGTGCTCGCGATTCCCCTATTCCGGTGCCGGTGAGATGCGTTGAGCGGACCGTGAGATGTGTGCCCTGCACGGCCGACCATCTGGAGTCCCGCCCGGCCCGGCCCGGCTGACCGGCGACGTTCCGCCCGGCCCTGCGCGCACCCGCGGCGTATCCCGCCGGTCACCGCCAGTGAACTATGTCTACCGCTATGCTGGCGCGGTGACGGATGACGCGCTGATTCGTAACCGGTCGGGTATCGCCCGTGATCATCCGGTCGATCAGCCGGTCGAGGAACTCGAACTTGAGTCGGCGATCGCCCACAATGTGCGCCGACTGCGGCGTCAGGAGGGTCTGTCGGTGGGCGATATGGCCGCCCGGGTGGGTATCTCCAAGGCGATGCTTTCCAAGATCGAGAACGCCCAGACGTCGTGCAGCCTGAGCACATTGGCGGCGCTGGCCACGGCGTTCGATGTGTCGGTGACGTCGTTGTTCCGCGGTGCTGACCTGGAGCGGTCTGCGGTATTCGTCAAGGCGGGCGAGGGATCACGCATCGTGCGTGAGGGTTCGCGTGAAGGTCATGAATACGAGATGCTCGGCTCGTTGCGCGGGGAGCACCGCCGTTTGGAATGCCTGTTGGTAACTCTCACCGAGAAGTCGGTCACGCAGCCCCTATTCCAGCATCCGGGAACCGAATTCATCTTCATGCTTGAGGGCACGATGGAATACGCGCACAGCCGCTCGGTGTACCGGCTGAGTCCAGGTGACGCACTGCAACTCGACGGTGAGGGCGCACACGGTCCGGCGGAACTGGTGGAACTGCCGATCCGCTTCCTCTCGGTGATCGCATTCCCGGACTCGGCTGTGTGACAGGACGCCCGGGTGATCGTGGATTCCGGTGGCGCACGGGGGCCTACCGCCACCGTCCGCATACCGGGTAACGTGCCCTCTGGTCTGGGCCGATACCGCGGCCGCAGCCACGTGCGAGGAGGAGCATTCATGTCTGAATCCGTCGAGTCGAATCGGTGCGGTCGCCGTATGGTCCGCTCTGTCACGGCTGTGCTGTTCATCCTCTTAACTTCACTGGTCTGCGCGACGATTGGGTCGCCGTCGGCCCATGCGAGCGTCACCTCGGTCCAGGTGACGACGAATCCGGATAAGAAGACACGCGGGTCCAATTGTGTGTACGAGATCATCGTCAAGACCGACGTAGCCCCTAAATCCGCCCTGCTGCCCGTGCAGTTCTTCGATAACGGCTCTTTCCTCGGCGCACGCACACCCAGCGTCTACCGCAATGGACGCGTTCGTACGGTGTGGCGACCGCGTACGGCCGGCACGCACATCATCACTGTCCGGCAGTACTCGGGCACGCCCAGCACGGCTGGCCCCGGGGCGGCACCGTTCGTCTATCGCTGGAGCCAGCAGCGGGTTGCGGTCAATGTCGGCAACGGCCTGGACCTGGGCAGCGGCTGCCTGATGTTATGACTCAGCTACCTCCCAGGTAGCGTCGAGCCGTTTCCAAGTGTCAGCTGGCATCGTTGCTAATGTCAGAGAGAGCCGCAGAGGCGGATCTCACACCGAAGTGAAGAGGAGAAGATCAATGCCCACCCCGAACCAGCCTCAGAACAACAACAACCACAGCACCGTCCCCGGTCGGAAGCGTCGCCGCATCCGTCGCTTCAACAAGCGCACCCACCGCTGGGACTGGATCTGGATCAACAACTGATCTCGATTTCCGTAAGGAAAGCGCTTCGCCCTGGGGCGGGTCGCATGGGCTCGGTGATTGGCCCTCGATGGCGCAGGAGAACCTCCTCGACCAGTATCGAAGGCCAATCCGATACCCCCCATGCATCCCCCCGGGGCGATTTCAGTTTCGCGACGGGACGGGGGGAGCCCAACCAGATCACTCCACCACAGCGGCGTCATTCGAATTCGATCGACACCGATTCGCCGCGCGGAAACGCTTGACAGGTCAGGATATAGCCGTCCGCGATGTCTTCCGGTTCGAGCGCCAACCCGCCCCCCGGTTCGACCACTCCCTCGATGAGTCGGGCCATACATGAACCACAGTCGCCCTCGCGGCATGAGTACGGTGCATCCACCCCGTGGGCCAGCATGGCATCCAGCAGGCGGGTCCCCTGCCCGCATAGCACCGTGACGCTGTCGCCGTCGATGCTCACCTCGAGGGTCGCCGCCGCGACGTCGGTCTGCGGATCGCCCAGGGTGAACGGATCTCCGGTGAGTGACACATACCGTTCGACATGCACCGCTGTCGCCGGAGCGCCAGCAGCGTGCAGTGCTGACTCCACCAATTCCATGAATGGCGTTGGGCCGCAAATGAACGCGGCGGCCGCGATATCGGCATCGGTCCACGGCCCGATCGCCTCGGGAGTGGGCAGTCCGCAGTCGGATTCGAGCCAGTGGACCAGCGTGAAACGATCCGCGTACCGGTCGGCGAGTTCGGCAAGGGAATCAGCGAAGATGATCGATTCCCGGTCACGGTTGGCGTAAAACAGCTCGACCCGGCACGAATGCAGGGACAATGCGTACTTCAGTATCGACATCACCGGAGTAATACCGCTACCCGCGGCGAATAGCCGCAGCGGAGAGCGCCACTTTGCAGGCGTGAACACCCCCGCCGGTGCCAGCACACGTAGCGACGTCCCGGCGCGCACGTTGTCGCATAGCCAATTCGATCCATATCCACCGGCGGTGCGTTTCACGGTGATCGCAGGTAGGGGATCGACGCCCGGTGCTGAACTGAGCGAATAACTGCGAGCTACCGAGCCGGTACGCTCGCTGGGGATACGCACCGTAATGAATTGACCTGGCCGGTAGTCGACGGCCTCGGGCCAGTTCAGCACAAACGTTGTGGCATCGGAGGTTTCGGTGATAACGCGAGCTACCGTCACGTCCACTCCGAGTGTCGCTAACGGCGTGCCCGGGTTAGTTGTGCCAGCAGTCGTTATGCCATCGGTCGTTATGCCATCGGTCGTTATGCCAGCGGCGGTCCGGGTGCTCACCGGAGGGTCCGATCGGAGACCAGCGGCAGCGAGCGATACCAGAACTCGCCGAGTGCGCTACCCAGTGCGGAGATCTCCTCGGGACGAGGGGTGCGGGCGGGCATACCGACGTGCACATAGGCCATTTGCTCGGTCGCGCAGCCGAGGGTTTCGGCAAGCATATGCGGATCGGCCTCATCGATGACACCTTGCTCGTTCAGCCGCTCCAGCCAGCGTTCGGTTCGCTTCACGAAGTCCGCGCGCAGGTTGAGCCACAACTGCTGGAATCCCTTGTTCTCGCTGGCCGCCGCGGCTTCACGGAGCAGCCGGAGCATGTGGCGGTTGCGGGCATAGGCCTGCAGATAGGTGGTGTTGACCTCCATCAGCGACTCCCGCTCACCGTGCGCGTGATCGGGCCGCAGCCGCGCCGTGGCCAACTCCTCCAGAGACGGTTTGAGCGCGGCAAGGAAGATATCGTCGAGGCCCGTGAAATGCCGGTAGAAGTTTCCTTGAGCGGTGTTGGCGCGATTGGTGATATCGGAGATGCGAGTCCTCGTATAGCCGTATTCGGTGAAGCATTCGACGGCGGCGCGCACCATCTTCTCGCGGGTCTGCTCGCCACGGCGGTTGGGTCGTTTGGCCACCGCTGACGAAGCGTCGAGAAGTCCGGCCGCGGTGTAAACCGCCTCGATGCCGTCGCTGGTCACTCGTTCTCCGTGTGATTGGGTCGGGTATGTGCCGACTGGCGGGTGTGTAGTTCGTGCAGGGGATGCTCGGCCGGTAGGTCATCGGGCAAGTAGCCGAGCAACTCCCGCAGGTACGGATCGGCCTTATCGACCTGATCGAGCGCATCGCCGGAGTACACGATGCCGGTTGTGCCGTCGACGGTGACCGTGGCCCCGGCGAGTGTATCGGTGATTCCGGTCCCGCAGCCCACCACGCACGGAAGGCCGATCTCGCGGCACACCAGCGCCGCATGAGAGGTTGTTCCGCCTACCTCGGTAACCACGGCAACAGATTCAAACATCGCGGGCACGTCCGCCGGCGAGGTGGACCGCCTGACCAGCACCACCGGTGTTCCGGCGGCGGCGGCTTGTGCGGCCGCATCGGTATCGGTAAACACCACCCCGCTCGCGGCACCCGGCCCGGCACCGACACCCCGGGCCAGCACCGTTGCCTCGCCGGAGACGGATGCCTCATCGGTGAGTAGCCGGGCTTGCTCGGCACTGATCCGAGTGACGGCCTCCTCCGGCCGCAGCAGACCTTCGCGGACGAGGTCGACGGCGATCCGTACGGCCGCGCGCGGTGAACGTTTCCCGGAACGGCATTGCAGGATGTACAGGGTGCCGCTTTCCACGGTGAACTCGATATCGACGAGGTCGCGGTGCTCGCGTTCGAGTATGTCGGCGATGCGGATCAGTTCGGCGTGCAATGCCGTATGGCGTGTACCGAATTCGGAGATGTTCTCCGGCGTCCGCTCGCCGGAGACAACGTCTTCACCCTGTGCGCGGGCCAGCCATTCCCCGAACAGGTTTGTGTCGCCGGTGCCGGGATCGCGGCTGAAGACGACTCCGGTGCCGGAGTTATCGTCGCGATTGCCGAATACCATGGCCTGCACGGTGACCGCGGTGCCGCCGCCCGTCCCGAGTCCGTGTCGGGCACGGTAGGCACGCACCCGATCGTTGGTCCAGGACCGAAATACTGCCCCGATTGCTTCCCGCAGTTGTTCGTATGGATCGTCCGGAGGCGTGCGGGTCGCATCGCCGAGCACGATCTCGGCGTATCCGGCCCGAAACCTCTGCCAGGTGTCCCAGGCCCACGCCGGATCGCCAGTGGCGTCGGCTAACTGGGCCGAAAGAGATTCGGTGAGACCGAGATTGAGTACCGTATCCATCATTCCGGGCATACTTTGTGCGGCACCGGAACGTACCGATACCAGCAAGGGGAACGGTCCGGCGCCAAAGCGTCGCCCGGTGGCGGACTCAAGGGCGCGAAGGTGTTCGAGGACGGCTTCCCACACATCATCGTCGAGGCGTTGGCCGACGTCGTGGTAGCGGCGGCACACATCGGTAGTCAGCGCGAAGGCCGGTGGTACGGGCAGGCCAAGTGCCCGCATCTTGTTGACGCTGTAGGCCTTTCCGCCGAGCAGGTTTTTGTCTGCGGGGGCGGTGCCGTCGAGGGTGACGACAGGGAGTCTGGTGTCGGTGGATGAGGTCAGCGCGGTGGTCATCGAAGCACTCCTTTCCCGGCGGCCGACGATGCGTTCCGCTGGAGATCAATCAGTGGTGGGTGGCTGGCCGCGGCGCGTAACGCGGTCAGTCCGCCTTCTACGGGCAGATCGATACCGTTGATCCAAGAGGCATCGGCCGACAACAGAAATTCAACGGCGGCAGCCGATTCCGCTGCACTGCCATGCCGACCGACGGTCTGTGCGGATCGCGCGATCGCATCGGCACCCATCGACGACGCGAAGTCGGCGAGGATGGGGGTGTCGGTGGGGCCGGGGCTGACGGAGTTGACCCGTATCCCGCGGTCGTGGAGTTGGGCGCTGAGCCGCACGGTCCAGTCGATAAGTGCTCGCTTGGAGGTGTCGTAGGCGGCAGGTCCGCCGATTGGGTGGGCGGCGAGCCAGGTGCGCAGTTCGCTGCGTCCGGTGACGTCGAGCAGTTCATCGATGGCCTGGGAATCAAGCGTATTCCGGTGAGCTGCAATGGATGCCACGTTAACGATGGCGCCTCCCGGTGGTATCGAGTCCAGTGTACGCGCGGTCAGTGCGCGCAATCCGAGGATGTTGACCGCCAGCACGGTTTCGGCCGGCGCGGTGCCGGGAACGCCGGCGACGTTGGCGATCGCGTCGACATGCCCCGGCAGGTCGAGCCGATCGATCATGTCGAGGTCGGCGAGGTCGCAGCGCACCGATTCCACCCGGACGTCGGGTGACGGCACCAGATCGAGGCCGATAACCCGTACCCCGGGCTGGTGGTCGAGGAGCCGAGTGGCCAGTGCCAAGCCGATACCCGAGGCCGCGCCAGTCACCAAATAGGTTGTCGTCATGACATTACCGCCTGTATCTCGGTGAACTCGGCGAGACCGGTCGCGCCGAGTTCACGACCGTACCCGGAAAGTTTCATTCCGCCGAATGGCACCGCGGGCCGTTCCCTGGTCCGGACACCGTTGATCTTTACCTGCCCTACTTCCAGCGCGGCCGCGACCTCACGGGCGGCGTCGGTCCGCGCTGACCACACCTCTGCGGATAATCCGTACGCGCAGTCATTGGCGATCGCGACGGCCTCGTCGACATCGTCGTAATACTGCGTAACCAGCACCGGACCGAATATCTCCTCACGTACGGCCCGGGCCGATGGGCCGAGTTCGCAGATAATGGTGGGCGCGATGAAACCATCCGCAGTGAAACCATGTGCGGTACGGACCGATTCGCGTTGGCCGCTACCGGTCAGCAGTCGACCGCCATCGGCGCGGGCCTTCTCGATGTGGTCGAGTACGCGTTCGGTCTGCCTGGCTGAGGCCAGCGGCCCCATCGTCGTTGCGGGATCTGTGGGATCACCAAGCACCGCCGCCGCGGTGGCGTCGATGAGCAACCGTTCAATCCGATCCTGCTGTGCACGCGGCAGCACCAGCCGGGTGGTTGCGTTGCAGGCCTGGCCGGAATTGACCAGCCCCGAGGCGACAACACGGGCAATCACCGTGTCGAGATCAGCATCGGGCAGCACGACTGCGGGTGATTTCCCGCCGAGTTCAAGGGTCGTGCGTACGAGATTGCCGGCCGCGGCGCGAGCGACGGCGCGACCAGCCTCGACGCTGCCGGTGAACGACACATGTGCCACGCCCGGATGCGAGGTGAGGGCGTTGCCGGTGACCGGACCGGTCCCGTTAACGATCGTGAAGACGCCCGCGGGCAACCCGGCGTCGAGGAAGCAGTTGCGGACCAGAAGCGCATCGAAGGGGGTCATCTCCGATGGTTTCAGAACCACCGCGCACCCGGCGGCGACGGCGGCGGCCACCTTCGCGACGATTTGATGTACCGGCATATTCCACGGGGAGATCGCGGCGACAACCCCGGCGGGTACGTGCCGGAGCCGGGCACCGTCGATCGTGCGGTCCCAGGTGAATGTTTCCGCCGCGTCGGCCATCGCCCGCAACACCGCCGCGGGCATCACCTGCTGAGTGGCTTTTGCCAGTGTTGCGGGCATACCCATTTCGGCGGTGACGGTTGCGGCTATCGGCCGTGTCGGATCGTTGATGAGTTCGGCGGTGCGGCGTAATACCGAGGCGCGCACCGATGGCTCAACCGCCGACCACGCACGTTGCGCGGCAGCGGCGCTGGCCACCGCGTCGGCGACAATTTCGGGACCGGCGGCGCCGGTAGTGCCGATGGTTACGCCGCGATACGGATCGATCACCTCGATCTGCTCGGACGAATGCACCTCGTGATCGCCGAAGACCGCTGCCGGCGCCCGCCGGATCGAGGTCATCAGCGCCGCCCGACACTGACCGGAAGAGACTTGATACCGCGGAAAAAGTTGCTGTGCAGTCGGTTCGGCGGACCGGTCACCTCAATGCCGAGATTGCGTTCGACGAGTCGGGTGAAGAAGATTCGGGCCTCCATCTTGGCGAGGTTGGCGCCAAGGCAGGCATGTGCGCCCCAGCCGAAGCCGAGGTGTTCATTAGGAAAGCGATTGCCGATGAATGTCTCGGGCTCGTCGAATACCCGCTCGTCGCGGTTCGCCGAGCAAAACCACATCACCACTTTGTCGCCTGCGGAGATCGTCTTGTCGTGCATTTCGACATCGTGGGTCGCGGTGCGGCGCATTGACAGCACCGGGGAGACCCAGCGCACCATCTCCTCGACGACGACGCGAATCTTGGCCGGGTTATCGCGCATGAAATCCCACCACTGCGGATTCTCGGAGAGGATATTCACCCCGCCCGACAACAGGTTCCGGGTGGTCTCGTTGCCAGCCACCATGAGGATCAGGTAGTAGGCATCGAGGTATCCGCGGGAGAGTGGCACGCCGTCGAGTTCCGCGGCGGTCAGCACACTCACCAGATCCTGAGCCGGGCATTCGCGCCGGAGCTGTTCGAGTTTACGGAAGTAGCCGAATACCTCGTCACGTGCGCGCACGGCGGTTTCCGGGCCGTCGGAGTAATCGGGATCCTCGCTGGCCATCTGATTAGTCCAGCGCAGCAGATTGGGGCAGTCCTGTAACGGTGCGCCGAGTAAGCGTCCGATCATCACCAGCGGCAGTTGCGAGGAGATCGTCGCTACGAAGTCCACCTGGCCCGCGCCGTCGGTCTTGTCGAGTAATTCGTCGACGACGGCGGTGATGTCGGCTTCGAGAGACTTCAGTTTGACGGCCCGTACGTGCGGGCTGACGATCCCGCGCAATTCGTTGTGTGCGGGTGGATCGAGGTGATGAATGCTGCGGGCGCCTTCGCCTTCCGCCCGGCGGCTGGGAATCTGCGTCCCGTGGGTGACGGTGAAGGTCGCGTAATCGGCGGCCACGGTCTTCACATCCGCATAACGGGTTACCGACCAGAAGCCGGGTCCATCGACCTCGGCGTTCCAGTGGAGCGGATCCGCGTTACGCAGATGCGCGAAGATAGCGGCGTCGTGGCCCTCGGCGAAAGGGCGTAGGTCCATCAGATCAAGGTTCTCGACCGTCGTCATGGCGACTCCCGGGTGGTATGGGACCACATCCCATTTGTGACTGAACTTTCACTAAATCATAGACTATGGTGTGCTGTAAGACACAGCAATGAGGCAAAGTGAACTAAGATTCTGCGTGATCGTTGCTGAATCAGCTCGGTACAGCCGTTATCGCCAATGCGATCGGGAGTTCGCAATTCATGGGGAGAGTCCGTGTATCCACCGACCGTCGCAACTGACCGACCCGATGCCCTCGCCTATGTGATGGCGGGGACCGGTGAATCGTTGAGCTATGCGCGTCTCGACGCGATGTCCAATCAGCTCGCCCATTTGTGGCGGGAGCAAGGACTGCGTCGGGGTGACGCGGTGGTCATCGTGATGGAGAACAACCTCGCCTGGCCGATCGCGGTGGCCGCGGGGATGCGCAGCGGGTTGTATGTGACCCCGGTGAACTGGCATCTCACCTCGGGCGAACTGGCGATCCTGCTTGCCGAGGCCACGCCCCGAGCCATCGTCACCAGTACCGCGTGTGCCTCTCTCGTAGCGGGCGCGCTCGCCGCCGCGAATGTGCGAGATGCCCGGGTGATTACCGTCGGCGACGGTAGTTTGGCCGCACTACTCGACGGTCTGCCCGAAACCCCGATCGCCGATGAACGTCTCGGCGCGCGGGTGCTCTACAGCGGCGGTACCACCGGGCGACCCAAACGCTTCGCCCAACAGCTCCTCGACATTCATCCGGCACAGGCACCCCAGCGTCACTCGGGATTAGTGGCCAAACTCGGTGTCGACTCCGATACGGTCCTGCTTTCACCCGCCCCCAACTACCATGCGGCCCCGTTCACCTTCGGGCTCATCACCCTGGCGGCCGGCGGCACCGTCATCTGCATGGAACGTTTCGACGCCCGCGCCGCCCTCGAAGCGATCGTCCGCCACAATGTGACCCACTCGCAGTGGGTGCCGACGATGCTGGTGCGCCTCTTACGATTACCCGACCGCGACACGATCGAACTCGCCGCGACGCATCGCACCGCATTTACCTCCGGTGCGCCGTGTCCGGTTGACGTCAAGGAACAGCTCGCGCAGTGGTGGGGGCCCATCCTGCACGAGTATTACGGAGCCTCAGAGGGATACGGGCATACCTATATCGGTCCCGCCGACGCGGCGCGCCATCCCGGTTCCGTCGGCAGACCGTTGGGTGACACCAACGTCACGATCGTCGACGATCACGGGCACGACCTACCCGATGGTGACCGAGGGCGAGTCTGCTTCGTGCAGACGCGGCCGCCGGCCTACGACACCGCCGGGTCGGCGCCGGTGCGCCGCGAGATGGGTGACATCGGGTACCTGCGCGACGGATATCTCTACCTCGTCGGCCGGGCCGGGCACATGATCATTTCGGGTGGCGTCAACATCTATCCCGAAGAGGTCGAAGAGGTCCTGCTGTCACATTCCGGCGTGCTCGATGGCGCCGTGTTCGGCGCCCCGGACCCGGAGTTCGGGGAGTCGGTTACGGCCGTCGTGCAGCGGGTTGCCGGAAGTGACGTCACCGCAGCCGAACTCATCGATTACTGCCGCGCACGTATGGCCCACTACAAGGCGCCTCGAACGATCGACTTCGTCGACTCATTGCCCCGGCTGCCCACCGGCAAACTCAACAAGCAGAACCTCATCGCCTACATGGCATCTCGTGAAGGAGCAAAGGTATGACAATCACGACCGACACCACCAGGTTCGAGTTGCTGCACGCCCTTGCGGTGAAGGGGCTCGCATCCGATTCCGTGCTCGCCGCGATGACCGGACTTGATGAGTCCGGTCTCGCCGCCGCCGTCGCCGCGGCCCTCGATGAGGGTGTGGTGACGCGCCGCGATGGCCGGATCAGCGGCACGATGATCACGCCGGCGGGCCGGGAGCAATTGGCGCGGCTGCGCGTCGAGAACCGGTTGAGCGATCAGCAGCGGCAGGCGGTCGCAGCTGCCTATACGGCGTTCCTTCCGGTCAATGGCGACTTCAAACGCGTCTGCGCGGCGTGGCAGATGCGCGACGAGACCACACCGAATGATCATCGCGATGCCGATTATGATGCGGCGGTGATCGCCGATCTCGGCACGATCCATGGCCGGGTTGACGCGGTACTCGCCGGCGCCGCAAAGGATCTACCGAGGCTGCAACGTTATCGCCATCGGTTGGCCGATGCCCTGGACCGCGTGCGCAACGGTGACGCCAGCGCGTTTGCGCGCCCGATGAATGACAGCTACCACGACGTGTGGATGGAACTGCATCAGGACCTGCTGCTCACCGCAGACCGCGAACGTGGTGCCGACGACGAGGGCTGAGGCGTCAGCTGGTCGGCGCTAGGTCCAGGGCGCCGACCAGGGTGCGGGTGGCGTCCGCCGAGAGCGCACCGTTACCGTCGGTGACCGGACTCAGGCTGGTCACCGACACCCGTCCCGATGCCACCGCGTCGCCGTCGGTACCCGCCGCGAATCCGCGCCCGCGTTCCTCGCGACGCAGTGCCAGCGCATCGCCGACCCGAGAAACCTTCAGCGAGAACATGCTTTGCGCCGCGAGGGTGGTAATGCTCACCCCGCGTAGTTCGGTGAAGTCGACCGCGGGCACGTTGACGTTGAGTGTCAGCCGTCGATTGGTGTCCTCGGCCATCCAGGTAACCAGGCGACGTGCGACCGCCGCAGCCGTGTCATAGCGATGATGCGGCTCGAAGCCGGTGCTGATCGCGAGTCCTCCGACACCTGCGACCCGCGCGGCGAGCACCGCACCCACGGTGCTGGAGAACAGGATTGAGCGGCCGGTGTTGTGTCCCGGGTTGATTCCGCTGGCGACGATATCCGGGGGTGCGCCGAACGCTCCGGCGCATGCGGCGATCACCACCATCGCCGGCGGGCAGTCGGCGGCGAATACCGGGGTGGCACCGAGGGCGTCGATCCGCTTCTGCTGCAGTGGGATCTGTGATCCATCCGCGATCGTGCCGATCGAACTTCCGCTGCCACTGCGTTCGGTTGAGGGGGCCGCGACGATCACTTCGTGGCCGTCATCAAGCAGTGCGGCCGAGAGATCGACGATGCCGGCGGCATCGACCCCGTCGTCATTGGTGACCAGCACACGCATGGTGGTACTTCCTTCCGCAACGGGATGATTGTGACTGGTAAGTCACATATCTGTCCAACATAGCGAACATCCGGTGATCGTGAGTCCCGATTCGTGAAGCCGGTTTCCCGGCACCAATCCACAAATAACCTCTTGACACAGTGAGCGCCATCACATAATAATGTGACTGATCGTTCGCTAATAGAAACACATCCGACCCTGCTGCCGTGTGCGACTGTGCCTCACCCAGGTGTCAGTTCACTTCAGTCCCGGTATCACTGCGTCACGGTGTCGCTCCCTCGCCCTGTCGCTCCACCGCCCTGTCACTCCACCGCCCCATCACGCCATAGCTCTGTCACCTCACCCAGGCGACATTCATTCTCCACATCGGAAGGAGGCCATCGGATGACCGACTGGCCGCTCATGGACGAAACCTCCAAACTCTTCCCGCTCTACTCCCGGGCCAATGTCGGTGAGATCTTCCCCGATCCGATCACACCGTTGAATGCCACAGTCGGATTCCAGTACGGCCTTGAGCCGGGTTGGCGGGATGCGTTCGTAGCCTGCGGGGTATGGGACCACGATTTGTATGACGAGAGCGTGCCGTTCAATATCCTGCCTGCCTTCGGCAGTTACCTCTACATCAATATGTCGCTCATGCGACTCTTCGGGGTTCGCGTACCGGGTATGTCTGCGGAGGCCGTAGATCTACAGTACTTCGGCGATATGCCCGGAATCCCGAGCTACGAGAGCGAAAAGCGTGATTTCGACGAGAACGCCGAATATTCCGAGAAGGCGGGTGCCTGGCTGGCTGAACATGTGCTCGGCGCCACCGATTTGGCGGCCTACGACGCTGATCGTGCCGAAGTCGACGAGATCCGTTCTCAACGACCGGATCTCGGTTCGCTTACCGATACCGAACTTGTCATCCGGCTGCGCTCCTTCGATACCTTGCTGCGTCGGCTATTCAAACATCACATCGAGGCAAGCCTCAAGAGCGGGGTCGGCTTAGGCGCCATCGCCCAGTTCGCCGATGCCGTGGGAAGACCGGAGGAGGCGCTGACTCTTGTTGCCGGGCTCGGTAACGTCGATTCCGCAGGACCATCGTTACGGATGTGGGAATTAAGCCGTGCCGCACAAGATCCCGCAGTCGCGGCACTCTTTGAGGCGGGCCCGAAGGGGCTCTACCAGCGGTTGCGTGACTCGTCCGCACCGGCTGTGGTGGCATTCACGAAGTCACTGGACTCCTTCCTCTCCGATTGGGACTTCCGCGGTCCGGCTGAATGGGAGATCCGTGCGATTACCTGGGGAATTGATCCGGACTTGGCGTTGGCGACCATCGACCGGCTCCGCGACGTGGCGCAAGTCGAAGCACCGGAGGCGAAGTCGGCGGAGCGGTCCGCTCAGCGCGAGGCATCCGCGCAGGCTATCCGGGAACTGCTTGCCGCTGATCCCGAGACCTCCGGCCAGTTCGAGGCCGTCCTCAACGCGTCCGCACTATGGATGCGCGGTCGTGAGCGTGGACGCACCACCGCGGCCATGCTGATGCACGAACTACGTTTGTGCGCCAACGAATTGGGAAACCGGCACGCTGCGACCGGGGCGCTGGCCTCGCCCCGACAGATCTTTATGCTCCTGGATTCGGAACTCGATGATTTCCTCGCACATCCGGCGGCGTATCACGAGGTTGTGGCCGAGCGGGAGAAGATCTACCTCGATCTCTTCGACCGGGTCCCGCCGTTTGTCGTCGATGGCACGCCGCCGCCGATCACCGAATGGGAGTTGCGCGCAGACCGCACGGCAACGGTGGCCGCGGTTGGTGACTCGATTGTCGGAGTCCCCGCCTGTGGCGGGATCGCGACGGGGCGGGCACGGGTGATCACCAGTCCGGATGATCCGTCGGCGCTCGAACCCGGTGATATTCTCGTGGCTCCGATTACCGATCCCTCATGGACTCCGCTGTTCGTCGCGGCCGCTGCGGTGGTGGTGGATGTCGGCGCACCGTTCTCCCACGCCGCGATCGTCAGCCGCGAACTCGGTATCCCGTGTGTCGTGTCGGCCACGGCCGCGACCAGCCGCATAGCTGATGGCGCCACCGTCGAGGTGAACGGTACTGCCGGCACCGTCACTATTCTTTGATGCTGAGTCCTGTGATACCGACCCCCTGTGATTGCGCGTCCTGTGATTCCGAGTCAAGGAATGCACCGCGATAGCGGGCTGCGGGATGGGTGTCGGGCAGTCGGTCCCGGCCGGTCAGCTTATGCCGCAGAGTTCCCGGCGCGTAGGCGCGCTGTGCGAGACCGCGTTGGCGGAGCACGGGCAGCACCTGTTCGGCGAATTCGAGATAGCTGCCGGGGATCGTCGCGTTGATGACGTTGATGCCATCGACTCCGGCGTCCCGCCAGCGTTCGAGCTGATCGGCAATCTGCTCCGGGGTGCCAACCACCCGGCCGGAGCGACTGCGTAGTTCGGCGAGGTCGCGGACCGTGGGTTCGCGTCCGGGCACCGCTTCCCGCAGCCACAGCAGGGTGCTTTGGGTGCCCTGCGTTTCGATATCGCCGATCGGAGTATCGAGGTCATAGTGGCCGAGGTCTACGCCGAGGCCGCCGGCGGAGTGGGCGATGATGGTGCTCGGATCGATTAGTTCATCGAGTTCGCGTGCCTTGCGTGCCGCTTCCTCCTCGGTGCTGCCGATCACAAACGAGAGGCCTTGGTAGAACGTAAGATCACGCGGTGACCGGCCGGCTTCCGCGGTGAGCCGCCGGGTGTCGTCGATAAGGTTGCGGGCCGCCTCGGGACTGGGTGACACGATGAACTGGGCTTCCGCATTGCGCGCAGCGAAGCGTCGGCCGGTTGCCGATGAGCCGGCCTGAAAGAGCACGGGTGTGCGTTGCGGAGACGGTGCTACCAGATGCGGGCCCTCGACCCGGTACCGCTCGCCCACATGATTGATCTTGTGCACCTTGTCGAAATCGGCGTGAATGCCCGACTGCTTATCCTGGATAAGCGCGCCGTCTTCCCAGGAGCCTTCCCAGAGTTTGTAGACCACGTCGACATATTCATCGGCCCATGCGTACCGGTCATCGTGACCCGTGATGCCGTCGTAGCCGAAGTTGCGCCAAGCATTTCCGGAAAGACTCGTCACTATGTTCCAGGCGATTCGCCCATGAGAGGCGTGATCGAGAGTGGAAATCTTGCGGGCGAAATCGAAGGGATGTTCCTGCAGAATCGAACTGGTGATCGCGATTCCGAGGTGTTCGGTATGAGAAGCCAGAGCTGAGGCGAGTACCAGCGGATCGTTACTGGGAATTTGCAGTCCAGAGTCGACGAACTTTCGCCAGTCACCCTGGTAGTCGTCGTAGAGACCGACGACATCGGCGAAGAAGATCGCGTCGAATAACGCCTCCTCCAAGATCTTCGCCAGATTAATCCAGTGATCAAGCGAATTGAAGTCGGTCTGCCGGGCGTCGGGAGCACGCCAGGCACCATGCAGAATATGCGACGTCGTGTTCATCACGAAGGCGGAAAATCTCAATGGGGCAGGCATGTGGCCCGACGTTACGACGACCGTCGCCGGAGCGTCGATTTGGAATCAGGGTGACGACAAGAGGTGGTCGCCGACAGTCACTAGCCTTGCGGTTTATCCTCCGTGGACCAGCGGGTGGCCAACGTCAGCGGCGCATCCGGGCGTGACACGCTGAATCCGATGATCACATGACCGTCGGGTTTGGCTGCGGCCTCTTCGACAAGGCGTTCGGCGCTGGTGCGTACGACCAAACCGCGGCCGGGAATATAGAACACTTTGTCCCGTGACTTTTTGTCCGGATTCGCATACCAGTGTGGCCGTAATGCCGGATTATCGAGAATCCCATCAATACCAGTGGCGGCGATCTTCCTGGTCTCGTCGTTCGTGAACGAGATGTAGACGGTTTGGCCGCGGGTGAACGTTTCCGCCGCGGCCGCGTGCGGGGCGCCGGCGCACAGCAACGCGGTGAATCCTGATGCGGCAATGGCCAATCCGCTCACCCGCAATCCGCTCACCCGCAGTCCACTGAAACGCGGTCCTTTGAAACGTAACGTCATGTATCGACCCCTTAAATCTCTACTGCCGCATCACTGCTGCCGATTCTCCGCGACATCGATGGTATCCCTGCGTTGATATCCCTGCGTTGATATTGCCTGCGGCGATATCTGTGCGAGCAGGAGGTTAGCAGTCACATGCTGGGTGTGTGGGGTTTTGTTGCCTGTTCGTATCCATCCACCGCTGTGGGGCGTGCGGCCAACCGGGCGGGTGAACACGATCGCGTGATGGTTCGATGTCCTTACGATCATGCCGCTTCGTAGTGTTGATCTTCCGGCCGCTACAGCTCTAACGTCTGTCCGGATGAGTAATGTGGGCCTTGTGACCTGAGTGGCCTCACCAGATCAGGAGGCAGTTGTGGCAGCGCATGAGCATATTCATCTCGGAGTGGCACTTGAGGGTAGCGGTTGGCATCCTGCCGCGTGGCGTGAACCAGATGCCCGGCCCACGGACCTCTTCACCGCGGGTTACTGGACCGACCTGGTAGGTATCGCCGAGCAAGGCTCCCTCGATTTCGTCACCATCGAAGATTCGCTTGGTCTGCAATCTGATGATCGTTTCCGCCCGGACGCGCGAACCGACCGTGTTCGCGGACGTCTGGACGCCGTGCAGATCGCGGCGCGAGTGGCACCGACGACCTCCGCAATCGGCTTCTTGCCGACCGCCGTCGTCTCGCATACCGAGCCGTTCCACCTTTCCAAGGCGATCGCCACCCTCGACTACGTCAGCTCCGGCCGGGGCGGGATTCGGGTCCAGGTCGATGCTCGCCCCGACATTGCCGCGCATTTCGGTCGGCGGGTGATCGATGGCATCGACCGTGCCGACGCCGACCGCCCCGAGGTGGTCAGTGCCGTGTCGGATCTTTTCGACGAGGCCGCTGACTATGTTGAGGTGGTGCGTCGGCTCTGGGACAGTTGGGAGGACGGCGCGGAGATCCGCGACATCGGCAGTGGTCGTTTCGTTGACCGCGAAAAATTGCATTACATCGATTTCGAGGGCCGCTGGTTCAGCGTGAAGGGTCCGTCGATCACTCCGCGTCCGCCTCAGGGGCAGCCGGTGGTGGCGGCCCTCGGCCATGCGGCCATTCCGTACCGGTTGATCGCCACCTCCGCTGACATCGGATTCATCACCCCCCGCGATGCCGCACAGGCACGCGACATTGTCGGACAAATCCGTGCTTTCCAGCGCGAAGCGGGCCGTGAAGAAGAAACCGTACATATCTTCGTTGATCTTGAGGTGCTGATCGATGACACCTCGGCGGCCGCCGCCGCGCGTCTGGCCCGACTCAACGACACTGCGGGCGAGGAGCACCGTAGCGATGCGCTCATCGTGGCGGATACGGCGGCGAATATCGCAGACGTGCTGGTGGAGCTGCACGCCGCGGGGGTGAGTGGATTCCGGTTGCGGCCCGCAACGTTGCCACATGATTTGCGTCAGATCACGACGGCGTTGGTGCCCCAATTGCGTCGCCGCGGGTTGTTCCGTGACGCCTACCCCAATGATTCGGTGGTACTGCGCGACCTACTGGGCCTTACCCGGCCCGCCAACCGATACGCCACCGCGTGAAGCCCCATTCAGGAGATCACCAATGACTAAGCCGCGTAAGCAGATCCATCTTGCCGCGCATTTTCCGGGGGTGAATAACACCACGGTATGGAGTGATCCGGCGTCGGGTAGTCACATCGACTTCGCATCCTTCCGACACTTCGCGCAGACTGCCGAGCGGGGGAAACTGGACTTCTTATTCCTGGCCGAAGGTTTACGGCTGCGAGAGCAGAACGGCCAGATTTACGATCTCGACGTTGTCGGACGACCGGATACGTTCACGGTGCTCTCGGCGCTCGCTGCAGTTACTGAACACCTCGGCCTCACCGGCACCATTAACTCGACATTTAACGAACCATATGAGGTGGCAAGGCAATTCGCTTCACTCGATCATCTCTCCGGTGGGCGTGCCGCATGGAATGTGGTGACCAGCTGGGACGAGTTCACGGGGGAGAACTTCCGTCGTGGGGGATTCCTGGCCGAATCCGACCGCTATGAGCGGGCCCGTACATTTCTGGCCGCGGCCACACAACTGTGGGATTCATGGTCGGGTGAGGAGATCCTCGCGGATAAGACATCCGGCGAATTCCTCTCGACACCCCATCCCGGATCGTTCGCTCATCACGACCGTTTCTTTGACATCAGAGGGCATTTCAATGTGCCGCGGTCACCGCAGGGGCGGCCGGTGATCTTCCAGGCGGGTGACTCCGAGCAGGGCCGTGAATTCGCCGCGGCATCAGCCGACGCGATCTTTAGCCGGCACTCCACGCTCGAACCCGGGCAGGCGTTTTACGCAGATGTCAAGGGGCGGTTGGCGAAATATGGTCGCCGCCATGAAGATCTGCTCATTCTGCCCGCGGCAACATTCGTCCTCGGCGATACCGACGCTGAAGCCGCCGAGATCGCCCGCGAGGTGCGGCGCGCACAGGTATCACCGGCCACTGCGCTGCGTTTCATCGAGCAGCTGTGGAATACCGACCTCACCGATTTCGATGTCGACGGACCGTTGCCGTCGTTCGATCCGGTGGTCGGTGGAGGGCTGATTTCCAAGGGACGTGCCAGTGTCCGGCAATTCGCCCGGGACCCGATCACGCTGGCCAACGAATGGCGCGAGCGTGCCGCGGCAGGCAATCTGAGCGCGCGCGAGGTGGTCATCGAGGTGACCGGACGACAGGCCTTCATTGGATCGCCGGCTACCATCGCCACACAGATCGACGAATTGGTACAGGCGGAAGCGGCTGACGGCTACATCCTGACACCGCATATCACTCCGGCCGGGCTCGATCCCTTCGTCGAGCAGGTGGTGCCTATTCTGCAGGAACGGGGTGTGTTTCGTACCGAATACCCGGGGAACACGTTGCGGGAGAATTTGGGTCTGGCCCCGCTGGGCGCGCCTGACCGCGCTCGCCTGGCCCGATGAGCCAGACCCCATTAGCCGTCCTGGATCTCGTTCCCATCTCCAGCGGCTCGAATGCCGCTGCCGCACTGCGCAACAGTATCGATCTCGCGCAGCGCACCGAACGTCTTGGATATTCCCGATACTGGTTTGCCGAGCATCATCTCAATCCGGGAGTGGCGGGCACCGCCCCGGCGGTGGTGTTGGCATTGGTGGCAGCGTCGACATCGACGATCCGATTGGGTTCGGGTGCGCTGCAAATGGGGCATCGCACCGCGTTGTCCGTAGTAGAGGAATTCGGGCTCCTCGACGCGCTCTACCCGGGACGATTCGATCTGGGGTTGGGTCGCTCCGGGGGCAAACCGAACGATAAGTCCGCCAATCCCACGATCGTGGGCGAAGCGCAGAAGGTCGTCGACGGGCGGCATCCGACGGGATTGCTCATTCCGGCGAAGTTTTCTCCCGGTGAACTGTTGAAATCGCCGCGTTTTGCGATGCTGCGGCGGTTGCTGGTGTCACCGGGTGCGACCCCGACGCCTTACACAGATCAGGTGAATGACATCCTCGCGCTGCTTGCGGGCACATATGTGTCACCGGAAGGGGAGCAGGCGCATGTGGTGCCCGGCGAAGGCGCGGATCTGCAGGTGTGGATCCTCGGGTCCAGCGGCGGCGAGAGCGCGGAGGTGGCCGGCGAGCGCGGACTGCGATTCGCCGCGAACTATCACGTCAGTCCTGGAACGGTGTTAGAGGCGGTGGATGCCTACCGTGCGGCCTTCCGGGCGTCGAGTGATCTCCAACGTCCGCTCGTCGGTGTGTCTGCGGACGTTGTCGTTGCTGAAACTGATGCAGCGGCAATCGAGTTGGCGGCAGGATACGGACAGTGGGTGCACAGTATACGCACGGCTGCGGGGGCCATTCCCTATCCGAATGCCGCAGAGGTTCGTGATGGCGCGTGGACTCACTATGACCGTGAACTCGTCGCCGACAGGGTGAGTACGCAGTTCGTGGGTACCGCGGGGCGGGTGGCCGATGAATTGGAGAAGTTGCGGGAGGCCACGGGCGCCGACGAGCTGATCATCACCACCGTGACACATGATCACGCCGATCGTGTTCGGTCCTACGAATTACTCGCCGAGGAGTGGGCGCGGCGGAGTTAAGGGCCGCGCTGCCCGCCCTGGTGGTCACTGTGCACGACCTGCGTTATGCCGCTGGTTCCTCCGTCGACAGCCTGGCTAGCGTTCTCTCAGGGTTCCTTACGGGTAAGAACAGGTTGATCGGGCACACTGAGAGTGTTCGGCGCGCGAGGTTATTTCATCGGCTGGCCTCTCAACCGAAAGTGCTGCGATGCCATGCGCGGCCGCCACGCAGACCCTGTTCCACCGTCGTGATCTCGTTCCCTCTCTCATCGGCGGTGGGTCGGGGTGTGTGGTTGGCTCATCGCAGCTACCGGGCATCGCGGATTCCGAGATGATGTGATGCCCCTAGTAGGGCGGTTCACCCCCATCGCCCAGTCTTTCTCTGGGCCGGATTTCCCTGCGTGGGCGTTGCCTAGG